>CAJWQN010000061.1 GCA_913045505.1 uncultured Rhodospirillaceae bacterium
CTACCAGGGCGGACACAATGCCGGCCATACCCTGGTCATCAACGGCACCACTTACAAGCTGAGCCTCCTGCCATCGGGTGTGGCGCGGCCGGGCAAGCTGTCGATCATCGGCAACGGCGTCGTGATCGACCCCTGGGCGTTGATCGAAGAGATCGACCGGATCGGCGCTGACGGCGTTCCGGTGACCGCCGAAAGCCTGCGCATCGCCGAGAATGCCTGCCTGATCCTGCCGTTTCACGGCGAACTTGATCGCGCCCGCGAAGGCGGCGGGCCCAAGCACCGTATCGGCACCACCGGCCGTGGCATCGGCCCAGCCTACGAGGACAAGGCCGGGCGGCGCGCGGTGCGACTCTGCGATCTCGCCGATCCGGCCGCCCTCGAGACCCGTATCGAGGCCTCCCTGGCCCATCACAACGCGCTCCGCCGGGGCCTCGACCTGGCGCCGATCGATGGCGCCAAGTTGTGCCGCGACTTGCGCGCCCTGGCCCCCCGCCTGTTGCCCTTCGCCGACAACGTGTGGCGCCGCCTGGACGAGGCGCGCCGCCAGGGCCGGCGGATCCTGTTCGAGGGCGCCCAAGGCGCGATGCTCGACGTCGATCACGGCACCTACCCGTTCGTGACTTCTTCGAACACGGTCGCGGGCAGCGCCGCGGTCGGATCGGGGACCGGCCCGGGCGCGGTCGGCTATGTGCTCGGCATCACCAAGGCTTACACCACCCGGGTCGGCAACGGCCCGTTTCCGACCGAACTGGACGACGACACCGGCCGCCGGCTCGGCGAACGCGGTCATGAGTTCGGGACCGTGACCGGGCGCCGGCGGCGCTGCGGCTGGTTCGACGCGGTCATGGTCCGCCAGGCGATCCGGGTCGGCGGGATCGACGGCATTGCCTTGACCAAGCTCGATGTGCTCGACGGATTCGAGTCTCTGGAGGTCTGCGTCGGCTACCGGATCGACGATCGGGATTTCGATTACCTGCCATCGGCGCCGGCCGCCCAAGCCGCCGCCGCGCCGGTCTACGAAACGCTCGAAGGCTGGTCCCAGAGCACCCGGGGCGCGCGCTCCTGGGCGGAACTCCCGGCGACCGCGATCAAATATATCCGCCGCATCGAAGAACTGATCGGCGCCCCGGTCGCCCTGCTCTCGACCAGCCCCGAGCGCGAGGACACGATCCTGGTCCGGGATCCGTTCGCCGACTGACGCCGCGCCGGCCCCTTGCCCGGGTCGGCCACCCGAACCTATATAAATCAAGGGGCTATCGCGTCGGGCAAAAGTGATTCATGATGGGACATGATCTCTGGGCGGAAGCGGGATCCAGGCGCGTATGCGCGTTCGTGTGAGATTGTGACTTGGTTGAGGACAGGGCTTCACGAGACGGCGCGGTCAACAATCGCTACCGGGTGCGCGGCGAGCAAGCGCTGAGCGACTACGATTCGCCCGGTGCCGGCGCCTATGACGTGCAGGACCTGGACGGCTCCGGCGGCGCGTTGATGGCGCTGGTGTGCGAACCTCGGGTGCCGGCACGACGCCGATCGGCCCAGGCGCTGGCCGGGCAACGAATCTCGAATCTGATCGAGCTCGTGGCGGCTGGCCCGGCGGCGTTGCCCCATCTCGGCGGGCGGCGGTTGGCCCTGATCTATCGCCGCCCGGAAGGCGAACGGCTCGCCGCGCCTGGTGCCGCCCCGACCCGACCGATGGCCGAGGAACGGGTCGCCAATGGCGTGGTGCGCCCAATTGCCACGGCGTTGCGCGCGCTCCACGACCACGGCCTGACCCATGGCGGGGTGCGGCCCGACAATCTGTTTTTCACCAACACCGATTCCACCAGGGCGTTGCTCGGCGATTGCCTGTCGACGCCGGAGGGCTGGGCGCAACCCGGCATATTCGAGCCAGTCGGGCGGTCCATGGCCGACCGCAGTGGACGCGGCCCGGCGGATCCGCCCACGGATTTCTTCGCCCTCGGCGTCACCACGCTGGCCTTGCTGCTTGGCCGGGACCCGAATCGCGGCTATGGGCGCGCGGCCCTGATCCAAGCAAGAATGCGCGACGGCTCGTTCGCCACCCTGGTCGGAGAGACCAAGCTGTCCCTGGGCCTCAAGGCACTGCTCGTCGGCCTCCTCGACGACGATCCGCGAACACGCTGGGATGCCAATGCCATCATGCGCTGGGCCGAGGGAAACCCGGATCGCAGGCCACGGGTCCGGGATACCGCCGAGGAGCAGCGGCCGTTCGCGTTTCTCGATGGTGAATACCGCCAACCCCGGACACTGGCGGCGGCGTTCTGCGAAGATCCCGCCGCCGCCGCGACTCAAATCCGGGGCGAGGCGCTGCTCGACTGGTTGCGCGGCCCGATCAGGGACCGAGACATGGCCAAAGAGATCGCGGCGCTGGCGGCGCCCAACAACCGCCGGTTCGACGACCGTATGTTGAGCGACCAGGAACTCGCCGCGCGGGTCGCGATGATCCTGGACCCCCAGGCGCCGATTCGCTACCGGGATTTGGCGATCATGCCCGGCGGGCTCGGACCGGCGCTGGCGGCGGCCGTGGCCGACCCGGCGGACGGCGCGATCGACACTCTGAGAGAACTGATTCGACGTGGCGTCCATTTCGTCGGGTTGTCCGGCGATCGCGGGCCCATGCCCGATGACGACGATTGGCCCACCACGTTCCGGGTCATCCAAGTCAGCCTGGGCAAGGACGAACCCGGTTTCGGAGTCGAGCGATGCCTTTACGATCTCAATCCCGATATCCCCTGCCAAAGCACGATGCTCATTGAACACGACGTCGCCGAGGAGGCGGACCTGTTGCCGACTCTCGACCGGTTGGGCGCCGGCGAGTTGCCCAAGAACGACCCCATGGATCGCCATATCGCCGCCTTCGTCGCCAATCGGATGAATTTGTCGTCGCCCGACGCCTTGGCCGACCTCGCCCATGATTCGCTCAAACCGGAGCAGCACCGATTGGCCGTCCTCAGGTTATTGGCGATGGTTCACAAGCGGACCGGGCGGCCCAAGGTGGCTCACTTGACCCAATGGCTCGGAAGCCGTCTCGGGGTCGCGGTCGAGGGATTGAAGAATCGCGAGCTGCGCAAGGACGTTGGCGATCGACTCAAGAAAGTCGGCGACAGCGGCGATCTGAGCGCCATGGCCCAGCTTCTCGACGACCGCAAAATGCGCAGGAGCGACCAAGCCGGCTTCGCCAAGGCACGCCAAGATTACGCCCTTCAACGCCGGCGGATCGACGAACTCAGGTCTGGCGGCGCGCTTCGGGCCCAGCGAGTCACCAATCTGGGGCGTGACATCGCGGCGATCGCGGGATACGTCGCGGTGATCGCGACCGTCGGGTTCGTGATCGCAACCTACTTGGCATGAGTGGCGCGGAACCGGGCAATGACCGAAAACGACACAGCCCGCGGCGACGCACCGGAGACCGTGCCACGCGCGCCGGTCCGGTCGCGACGGGGGGAGTCGGTCAACGTGGCTCCAGTCGTCGTCGCCGTCTGTTTTCTGTCGGTACTGATGGTCATCTTCGCCTTGCCCGCGTTCGTGATCTTCATCGCCGGCATGTTGCCGACCGTCGGTGCATTCCTGACCGACCGGTCACCGGCGCGCAAAGTCACCCAATGCATCGCCGCCACCAACTTCTCCGGTGTCTTGCCGATCATGGTCATGGCGATGGTGGATGATCGGGGCGTGGCCTCCGCGATCACGCTGTTGCAGGACGTGTTCAAGTGGTTGCTGATGATCGGCGCCGCCGCCGCCGGCTGGGCCGTGCTCTGGATCGCCCGGACCGTCGCCGAGGTGGTGGTCAACCTGTTGGTCGCGCAGGAATTGAAGCGGCTTCAGGACGCCCAGGGCAAGATCCTGGCGACCTGGGGACGCAAGGTCCTGGACGAATAGCCACGAATAACCAATAAATGAGGGTGAGGGCGAGGCCGGATCGCCGCTCGGCTCGAGCGCCAAGAGGCAATGCGGTGATTTTCGCACTCCGCGCGGTCGTTAGCGTCGGCATCGCCGGCGCCCGCTGTTAAGATCAAGGTGCCACCACCCTGGGGAAACCGATGATAGCGCGAAGCAAGAAGAGGAGGTTGAAAATGTCGGTGCCATGCATGCCCGGCATTCGCCGAGCCGTCCGTGGTGGTTTTGCCGTGTTCGCGCTGGCGCTGCTCTTGGCTGCCATGCCCGAGGGACATGCGCAAGACGCGCCATCGTGGGACTGCGCGCGAACCCCGGGGCCCGACACGGCCCAGCTCAGCGCCTTCCTCAACCAGATGTGTCACGTGAAACAAAGCTGGGCGCACGATCAAACGGCGCGCCTGTCCGGCCCCGTGGTCGATGGCGTCTATTACGGCGTCCACGGGGCGACCTGGGTCCAGATTTTCTATTCGCCCGATGTCTATGCCTGGATGGTCGACGGCCGCCCCGCCGACCGGCCGCTGCCGACCGGCAGCCTGATCGTCAAACAGCAATACGTCTACGACGCGGACAGCGGGGAACCCGGCCCGCTGGAAGGCTGGACGATCATGTTGAAGGACCGCGAGGCGTCCTTCGACGGCTGGTACTGGGCCTATATCGGCTACCAGGACGACCAGTGGGACGACGGCATGTTCTACCTGCCCTATTGCGTCGCCTGCCACGCCTCCGCCGACAACCGGGAGCTCACCTTCAGCACCGTGGAGACCCTCGAGGGCACTCTCACCCATGACGACTGGACGCCGCCGGCGCCCGTCGGTTCGACCGGGACGGCGCTGCCCGAGGCGCGCGCGGCCCATGAATTGCGCCCCGACGCGCCGATAACCGACAGGCCCGGAATCAACACGGCCTTGGCCGCGCCGGATCCGGCATTTCTGGAACAGTTCGCGCCGCACCAAGCCGTGAACAAGGCCGAGGTGCTGGCATTCCCGCCGGCGACCCGCGACCACGTGGTCACCGCGCCGGAGGAGCCGCCGATATTCCTCACCGCCGACGTCTGCGGCGGCTGCCACGACGCCGGCAGCCTGCTGGCCAACCGGACTCCCGACATGATGGTCAATATCGGCGGCCACAATTTCAATCTCTCGCCTTTCGGAGAATGGCGCGCCTCGATGATGGCCCTCGGTGGTCGCGATCCGGTGTTCCATGCCCAGGTCGAGGCCGAACGGGCGCGCCATCCCGAACTCGCGGCCTGGACCGACAATCTGTGTTTCTCGTGCCATGGCGTGATGGGCCAGCGCCAGCTCGAACTGGACACCGAGGATGACGAGGATGGCCCCCGCCCATTCACTCACGACATGATTTACGCCGATCCCGACCACGCGAACGCCAAATATGGTGCGTTGGCCCGTGACGGCGTCTCCTGCGCGGTCTGCCACCACGTTACCCCGGAGGACCTGGGCACTCCCGAGAGCTATAACGGCCGCTTCTATGTCGGCTGGTCGGACGAGGTCTATGGGCCCTATGCCGACGTCAAGACCTTTTCCATGGAGAACGGCACCGGCATCAGCCCGCGCGGCGGCCGCCAGATCAACGATCCGGCGATGTGCGGAAGCTGCCACACGGCGAGCCTGCCGGTGCTCGAAGCCGGCCAGACTTACCGGGCGGAGGACGTCGAGGACCTCCCCTTCCGCCACTGGCAGACGACCTATCTGGAATGGCGCAACAGCACCTATTGGGATCCCGAGGAGCGCAAGAGGAGCACCACCTGCCAGGATTGTCACATGCGCCGGGTGATCGACGACATTCCGCCGTTCACGCCCGACAACCCGCTCGAGCTCGCCTTCCGCGTCGCCAATATCCAGACCGCCGATTACCCGCACTATCCCAACCAGGCGGCCAACGAAAAACTGGCGCTGGACGTCCAGAAGCCCTATGGCCGTCACACCCTGGCCGGCATCAACCTGTTCGTCAGGGAAATGTTCGAGCAGTTCCCCGAAGTTCTCGGCATTACCCTGTCCAACGTCAATATCGCCGCCCGCGAACAGGCGGTGGAAAGCCTGGCGCTGGCCGCCAAGGCCGGCCTGCACGAAGCCCAGGTTCGCACCGCCCAAGTGACGATCAGCGATCTCCGCACGGTCGAGGGTGCCCTCCAGGCGACCGTGCGCGTGGTCAACAAGACCGGCCACAAGTTCCCCTCAGGTATCGGAATCCGCCGCGCATTCCTCGAGGTCCGCGCCGAGGATGCGAACGGCGAAGTGCTCTGGGCGTCGGGGCGGAGCAACGCCCTGGGTCAGATAACGGGCGCCGACGGCGCGCCCCTGCCCAGCGAGACGAGCCGCACCGAATGGCAGCCACACCATCAGCGGATCGACCAACCCGACAAGGTCCAGATCTACGAAACCCGTCACCTGGACGAGACGGGCTTGCTCACCACCAGCCTTTTCGCCCTGGCCCGTAAGGTGAAGGACAATCGGCTCCTGCCCAGCGGCTGGCAAAAGGAGGAGGCCGGCCGCGTGGCGCCGGAGGAATACCTGGCCATGGCGCCTTGCGAATTCGACGCCGCGCGAGACGCCTGCGCGGCCCTCGACGACGCGGCCTATCAGCCCGGCGCCGGCGGCCATGACGAGGTGGTCTATGTGATCCCGGCGGATATCGCGGCGAAGGCGAAGCAGGTCAAGGTCCGGTTGCTTTATCAGGCCATCCCGCCTTATTACCTGCGCGACCTGTTCGAGGTCTCGGATGGGCCGGAGACGCGGCGGCTCTACCATTTGGCCAGTCGTCTCAACCTCGCCGGCCTGCCCATCGAGGGCTGGGTTCTGCCGGTGGCGGAAGCCGCCGGTGCCGTCCCATGAGACTGCTCACCGACCATGCCATGCCCGAAGGAGGCGCAACCATGAAACCGCTCATGAGTTCGTTGGTGGTGCCCGTCATAGCGCTCGCCCTGGCCGCCCAGGCCCAGGCCGATCCAGGTGCGGGCGCGGCCTTGTTCAACGACCAAGGCTGCATGGAGTGCCATTACACCGAAGGCCCGTCGAAGGAGAAGACCATTGACGATCAGCTCGCGAAGACCGGGCCGGAGCTGTGGTATGCGGGAAGCAAATTCCAGATGCCGTGGCTGGTGGCCTGGCTGCAGGACCCGCAGCCCATCCGGCCACTGAAATACAACTCGATCAACGAGCCGAACCCTGAAAACCATCCGGCGCTCGGACCTCAAGAGGCGGCCGATATCGCCGACTTTCTCATGGGCCTGACCTCGGATGTGGTCGAGACCGGTGTCATCGAACCCAAGAAGAAGGACCGCAAGGCACGCCTTCTTTTCGCCAAGGACCAGCCGTGCGGCGCCTGCCACCAATATCCGGCCAAGCGCAAGGTCAAGGGCGGGCTCAGCGGGCCATCACTGGTCGGCGCCAGCGCGCGGCTCAATCCGGACTGGATCTACGCCTATCTCCTGCGTCCGGAAGTGTTCAAGCCGATCAAGATGATGCCGGTGTTCCGCAACGTCTTGAGCGAAGAACAGATGCGCCAGATCGCCGCCTACGTGGCGGCCTTCAAGTGACGTGTGGGGAAAGGGCTGGACGATGATGCGCTTCATTGGATTGATCGTTGTCACCTTGGGACTTGGCACCCTGGCGGCGGCGGCCTCGGCGGCCGACGGTGAGCAGGTGTTCCTGTTCTATTGCGCGCAATGCCACGGCACCGGCGGCAAGGGCGACGGACCGAACGTCACCAAGTTTCTCCCGGTCAGCCCGAGGGACTTCACCGATGCCGTGGAAATGAACAAGCTGACCGATGCCCATATGGCTCAGGTCATCCGCGACGGCGGGCCGGCGATCAGCAAGTCGGCCATGATGCCGGGCTGGGTGGATACCTTGAACGACGAGGAGATCGCGGTGTTGGTTACCCATATCCGCAAGCTCTGCGACTGTCCCGGAAAACAGGAGTAGAAACCCGGCGTACACCTGATGCGTATCGTCAACTGTCGGCAGACAATTTCGGCTGACGGCTTGACGCGGATCAAGGCGGTCTCGCCCGCTTACGTCAAGAATAGCCGCCAACTCAGTTGAACGACGCCAAACGGTGGGTGAAGGAACCATTCATGAAATCCCGTGTTCAAGCCGGGGTGCGCAACCGCGCCGTGCTCGCGATCGTCGTTCTTGGCGCGGCGCTATCGGCTGTGGCCGGCGGCGGCACCAACGTCGATTTCTCCGACCGAGACCAGCCAAGGCCGTGAAGTAGGAGCCCCTGCCATGTCCCATGTCCCCTCACAAGCGACCCGAACCGTGGAACCGGAGGAATCCGGCGGCACCCTGAACACCGCGCCGGTCGCCTTGAAGCGCATCCTGGTCGCGCTCGACGCCTCGGACCACGCCGATCGCGCCCTCGAGGAGTCGGTTCGGCTCGCCGCGTCCGCGGGCGGTGAGGTGACCGGTGTCCATGCTTACGCCGCCAAGCTCCACGACCGGCGCTTCCGCCAGATGGAAGGCGGCCTGCCCGAGCGCTACCTGGGGGAAAGCGAGATGGAGCATCAGCGGGTGGTCCACGATGACCTGATCACCCGCGGGCTCAACGTCATCAGCGACAGCTACCACGACGCGGCCGCGCCGATCTGCCGGCAGGCGAAGGTCGCTTACCGGCGCCTGAGCCCGGAGGGCAAGAACTACCGGCGCGTTGTCGAGGCGGCGGCGAGCGGCGATTTCGATGTGCTGGCCATGGGCGCCGTCGGCCTGGGCGCGGTGCCGGGCGGCGTCATCGGCACGGTCTGCGAGCGCGTGGCGCGACGCTGCCCGATCGACGTGCTGGTCATCCGCGATCCCGCCCGGCGACTCGGTGACGGCCCGCTGGTGGCGGCCCTGGACGGATCACCGCGCGCGTTCGGCGCGCTCAAGACCGCGCTCGACCTGGGCCGTCGGCTCGGTGTCGAGGTTCATGCGGTGGCCGCCTACGATCCCTATTTTCACTATGTCGCCTTCAACAAGATCTCCGGCGTGCTCAGTGAGGAAGCCGGCCAGCAGTTCCGCTTCGAGGAGCAGGAGCAGCTCCACGAAGAGATCATCGACAGTGGCATCGCCAAGATCTACCAGTCCCATCTGGAGATCGCCCGCGGCATCGCCGAAAGCGAGAGCGTCGAACTGACATGCAAACTGCTCGATGGCAAACCCTATCAAGCCATCGCCCGCTACGTGGAGGAGGTTGGCGCCAGCCTGTTGCTGGCCGGCAAGACCGGAATCCACGCCGATCCCTCACTCGACATCGGTGGCAACGCCGAGAATCTTCTGCGCACGGCTGCGTGCCATGTCTGGCTCGGCCAGGTCACATATACCCCGCCGCTCGAGGCCGTCGCCCGAGAGACCATCACCTGGAGTCATGAGGCGGAAGAGAGGATGGAGCGTGTGCCCGAGACCGCGCGTGGCATGGTGCGCATGGCGCTGCTGCGCTTGGCCCAGGAAAAGGGCCACACGGTGATCACGTCCGATCTGCTGGACGAGGCGACCAGACGCTTCTGTCCCGACCGGGGCGGCGCAATGGAACCCGAGCAGGCGCTCCGCTGGTCGGACCAGGCGACGGGCCTGATCACGGCGCTCGCCGATCCCTCGGTCGCCGCCGCCGTTCGCCTGCGCGCGGAAAAGCATGCGCGACGAGAAGGCGCCGGCGAGGTCACCGCCGATCACGTCCGCGGATTTCTGGAGGATGAGTCCGGCCCGGCGACCACGGCCGCCGCCTGTCCCTTCGCCGACATGCTGGGCGATGACAGCGAGACGTCCGATCCGACGCCACTGATCTGGACGCCCGAAGCGGAGCAGAGGCTGGACCGGGTCCCCGAGGGCTTTATGCGTGCGCTCACGCGCCGGCGGATCGAGTCCTTTGCCCGTGGCCAGAACGTCGACGCCATTACCCCGGCCCTGATCGATGACAAATACGCGCAATGGGCGGCGGGCTCGGCCAAACAGAAGATGAGCATGGCCTGGACCGATACCGCGAAGGCGCGGATCGACCGCATCCCCGATTTCGTCCGTGGCATGGTGATCCTGGAGCTGGAGCGCAGCGCCCGAGAATCGGGTGCGGACAAGGTCACCGACGCGGTGCTTGAAGGAGCGAGTGGCGTCTGGGGAAAACTCCAGGCCTTCCATTCGGATGGAAAACCAGGCTTTTACGAATAGGACCGGAAGAGCCGGGACCATGCCCGCCGTCGCCACGCCTTATCTGGTCGCCCTCAACCTGACCCGGAGATGCAACCTCCGCTGCGCCCATTGTTATCTCGACGCGGGCACGCGGGATGGCGGCGGTGCCGAAGAGCTGAGTACGGACGAGGCCACGGGCCTGCTCGACGACATCGCCGATTTGAGCAACGAGACCATGGTCGTGCTCACCGGAGGCGAGCCGCTCTTGCGGCCCGACATTCATACCCTCGCCCGCCACGCCGCCGACCGCGATCTGATGGTGGTGCTCGGTACCAACGCGGTGTTGCTCGACGAGCCCCGCATTGGCGCTTTGCGGGACGCCGGTGTCCAGGCGCTCGGCATCAGCCTCGATTCCCTCGATCCCGCCTATCACGACCGATTCCGCGGGGTCGGCGGCGCCTGGGACAAGACCATGGCCGGCATCGCCGCCTGCCGGCGCTCAGGGCTCATGTTCCAGATCCACTTCACGGTCACCGACGATAACGCCCATGAACTCGACGATGTCATCGCGTTCGCGCGGGATGCGGGCGCGGCGGTCCTGAACGTGTTCTTCCTGGTCTGCACCGGGCGCGGCGCCGGGGTCTCCAATATCTCGACCGATGTCTATGAGCGCGTCCTGCGCCGCGTCGCCGACGCCGCCCGCGATGAGGATAGGCTGTTGGTGCGCGCCCGCTGCGCCCCCCATTTCAAGCGCATCGCCCACGAGTCGGACCCGCCATTGCCCATCACCCTGGCCGAGGGCTACGAGGCCGGCGGCTGTCTTGCCGGAACCCATTACTGCCGCGTGACGCCGACAGGCGAGGTCACGCCCTGTCCCTATATGGAAATCTCGGTCGGCTCAATTCGCGACCACGCGTTCGCGGACCTTTGGCGCGACGGCCCCACGTTCGCCCACCTGCGCGCGCCCCAATTGCAGGGCCGTTGCGGCGCTTGCGAATATGCCAAGCTGTGCGGCGGCTGCCGGGCGCGGCCCCTGGCCCGGTCCGGCGACTTGATGGGCGAGGATTTTCTGTGTGGCTACCAGCCCCGGGGCGGGCCCGTGATCGAACCGATGGGACCCGGTCCCGACGACATCGCCTGGAGCGTCGAGGCCGAGCAGCGGCTGAAACACGTGCCCAATTTCGTGCGCAGGTTCGTCAAACGGCGGGCCGAGAGTTACGCTCGCGAGACTGGCGAGACCACGGTCACGGCCGTGCATTTGGAAACCTTGGCCCGGCGCCGTTTCGGCACGCGACGGCCCAGAGGGCCCGGAGCGGCTGTCCGGTGAGCACAGATATCGCGGTCATCGGCGGCGGTGTCTCGGGTCTCGCGGCAGCCTATGAGCTGAGACAACGTGGGCATCGGGTCCTGGTTCTGGAGCGTCAGGTTCGCACCGGCGGCAATGCGGTTTCCGAGCGGCTGGGCGGATTCCTGATGGAACACGGCCCGACCACGGTCAACGGTGCCTCGCCCACCGCACTCGCTTTTTCGGGTGCGCTTGGCCTGGACGGCCAACGCCGCGACCTCGGCGCCGGCGTCCGCCGGCGCTACCTGGTTCGCGATGGCCGTCTCCACGGATTGTCCACCCATCCCTTGGGGCTCGTGGCCGCCAATTACCTGTCCGCGGCGGGGCGCCTGCGCATGGCCGTCGAGACCTTGGTTGGGCGTGACCGGGTCGGAGAAGAGGAAAGTGTCGCGCAATTCTGCCGCCGGCGATTCGGAGCCGAGTTCACCAGCCGGGTGATCGAGCCGCTGGTCGGCGGCCTGTTCGCGGGCGATGCCGAGCGGCTTTCGGTGAACGCGCTGTTTCCGCGCCTGGTGGAGATGGAACGCCGTCACGGTTCGATCACCCGTGCCGCCCTGGTCCGCCGCCTCAAGGGTGGGCGCATGCCCGGGCGGGTGCTTTTTTCCTGGCGCGACGGTGTCGGGTCCCTGCCCCGCGCCTTGACCGGAGCCCTGGGACCGGCGGTCCGCACGGGTGTCACCGTGCGGCGCATCCACCGGCGCGGCGACGGGTTTGGGATCGACGTCGGCGAAGAGGGTGTTATCGACGCACGCGCGGTGCTGCTCGCCACCCAACCGCATGTCGCCGCCGCCCTGCTCGAGAATTTGGACGTCGAGGCCGCCGAGGCCGCCGCGGCGATCGACGCTCCGCCGCTGGCGGTGGTGTTTCTGGGCTACGACCGCGGACAAATCGCGCATCCCCTGGACGGATTCGGCTTTCTGACGCCTTCGGTGGAAGGCCGCTCGGTCTCCGGCGTCTTGTTCTGTTCGACCCTGTTCCAGGGGCGGGCGCCGGAAGCCCATGTCGCCCTCGCCGTCTATATCGGTGGCGCCCGCGCGCCGGACCTGGCTCTGCGCCCAACAGAGGAGCTGGCCGACCTCGCGCGCCGCGAGCTTGCCGATCTGGTCGGGGCCCGTGGCGCGCCGGTGGTCGTGCGGGTCCGCCAATGGCCGCGCGGTCTGCCGCAATACGAGATCGGCCATCGCCAGCGGGTCGACAGGATCGCCGAGGCCGCGCGCCGCGCGCCGGGCCTGTTCGTGACCGGAAACTATATCTCCGGCGTCTCGGTCTCCGCCTGTCTGGAGCAAGCGATCGCTTCGGCGGCCAGGATCGACGGCACTCTGCGGCCTCGAAGCATGCCCCGAGTGCCCGCGGCGGCGCCCGAAGCGCGAAACCTGGTTTGACGTCTGACTCGGCGGGTGAATCGAAACCGGAGGGGTTACCGGTTAGAGCAAATCCCGAGCGGATCGAATCGATCCGCGACGACGTATTTGCTCGAGAACGAACGATTACAGCATTTTCCGACCCTATTTGGTCGCCTGTGAAGAAGCGAATGGTCGTTGATTTGGTTGGCGTTTTGGCTGATTTG
>CAJWQN010000062.1 GCA_913045505.1 uncultured Rhodospirillaceae bacterium
CCATTCGATCGAGAAGGCCAACGTGATGGAAAGCGGGGTGCTGTGGCGCGAGGAGATGCAGGCCCTCCACGACCGGGAATTCCAAGACATCCCGCTCCACCACATGTATGCCGACAATGCGGCCATGCAGCTCGTCCGCCAGCCCAAGCAGTTCGACGTCATGGTCACCGGCAATCTGTTCGGCGACATCCTGTCCGACGTCGCCGCGATGCTGACCGGATCGCTGGGCATGCTGCCCTCGGCGTCGTTGGGCGATAAGGACGCGACCGGCCGGCGGCGAGCGCTCTATGAGCCGGTCCACGGCAGCGCCCCCGACATCGCCGGCGAGAGCAAGGCCAACCCGGTCGCCATGCTGCTGTCCTATGCGATGATGCTGCGCAATTCGTTCGACCTGGCCGACGATGCGGCGTTGGTCGAGCAGGCGGTGGCGAACGTGCTTGGTGGCGGTCTGCGGACCGACGATATCATGCGGCCGGGCATGGCCCGGGTCTCGACCACGGTCATGGGCGAGGCGATCACCCGCGAGTTGGACGAGCTGGCCGCATGACCGGCGGCTCGGCGCCGCGCGGGTGGCACGCTGAGGCCATGGCCTAGCGGCGGTCTCGGTCTCCGAGGGCAAGAACGACATGGGTTACAGAGTGGCCGTGGTCGGCGCGACCGGAAACGTCGGCCGAGAAATATTGAATATTCTGTTCGAGCGCGGGTTTCCGGCGGACGAAGTGATCGCGCTTGCCTCGAAGCAGTCGCTCGGCAAGGAGGTGTCGTTCGGCGATGACGATGTTCTGAAGGTCCGGGTCCTCGACGAGTTCGATTTCGAGGGCATCGATATCGGGCTGTTTTCGCCGGGTTCCAAGGTGTCGGCCGTGCACGCGCCGCGCGCCGGCGAGGCCGGTTGCGTGGTGATCGACAACACCTCCCATTTCCGGATGGAGCCCGACGTGCCGCTGGTGGTGCCCGAGGTCAACCCGGAGGCGCTGGACGGCTATCGCAACCGCAACATCATCGCCAACCCGAACTGCTCGACGATCCAGATGGTGGTCGCGCTGAAACCGCTTCACGACATCGCGCCGATCAAGCGGGTGGTGGTTGCCACCTATCAATCGGTGTCCGGGGCCGGACGCGCGGCGATGGATGAATTGTTCAACCAGACCCGCAAGGTCTTTTTCAACGAGGATGTCAAGCCCAAGGCCTTCACCCGTCAGATCGCGTTCAACGTGATCCCCAAAATAGATTCGTTCCAGCCCGGCGGGGCGACGGGCGAGGAACTCAAGATGGTGCGGGAGACCCAGAAAATTCTGGCCCCCGATATCGCGGTCACCGCGACCTGCGTGCGGGCGCCGGTATTCGTCGGCCACGCCGAGGCGGTGAATGTGGAATTCGCCGCGCCGATCAGCGCCGAGGAAGCGCGCGCCGCCCTGGCCGGGGCCGAGGGCGTCGAGTTGGTGGATGACCCGGAGGCGGACGGCTACGTAACCCCGGTCGAGGCCGCGGGCGAGCCGGCCGTGTTCGTGAGCCGGGTCCGCGAGGACGATACCGTGCCTTTTGGACTCAACCTGTGGGTGGTGTCGGACAATTTGCGCAAGGGGGCGGCGCTGAATTCGGTTCAGATCGCCGAGGCGCTGGCCGAGAGGTATCTTTAGGAGAAGAAGTCTGGTGAACAGGAGAGGCATACCATGGCGGCGGATTCGGCGGTGACGAGCGATCAGATTCAGGTGACCGGGACGCTGGCTCCCGGCTACGGGGAGATTTTGTCCGAGCCGGCGCTGGCATTCGTCGCCGATCTGCACCGCCGGTTCGAAGGCCGCCGCCGCGAGTTGATCGCGGCCCGTGCCGAGTTGCAAACACGGCTCGATGCCGGCGAGACCCTGGATTTTCCGCCCGAGACAGCGGACGTCCGCGCCGGCAACTGGAAAATCGCGCCGGTGCCGGCCGATCTCCAGGACCGGCGAGTCGAAATCACCGGCCCGGTCGATCGCAAGATGGTGATCAATGCGTTCAATTGCGGCGCCAAGATGTTCATGGCCTGTTTCGAGGACGCTTCGTCGCCGACCTGGGCCAATTTGATCGACGGCCAGATCAACATGCGCGACGCGGTCGCGGGCACCATCGCCCTCGACGATCCCAAGTCGGGCAAGCATTACGAGATCGGCGCCGATCCGGCGGTGCTCATCGTCCGCCCGCGCGGCTGGCACCTGCTGGAAAAGCATCTTCTGGTCGACGGCGCTCCGGTGGCCGGGGCGTTGTTCGACTTCGCACTGTTCTTCTTTCACAACGCCAAGGCGCTTCTGGACAAGGGCTCGGGGCCCTATTTCTACCTGCCCAAGTTGGAGCATTATCTCGAGGCGCGGCTGTGGAACGACGTCTTCGTCCACGCCCAGGCCGTGCTTGGTATCCCCGAGGGCTCGATCAAGACGACGGTGCTGATCGAAACCCTGCCCAGCTGCTTCCATGCCGAGGAGATCATTTACGAACTTCGCGACCACATGGCCGGCCTCAATTGCGGGCGCTGGGACTACATCTTCAGCTACATCAAGAAGAACCGCACCAATCCCGACGCGGTGCTGCCGGACCGCGCGGCGGTAACCATGACCGTGCCGTTCATGCGCGCCTATTGCCTGCACGTGATCAAGGTCTGCCATCGCCGGGGCGCCCATGCCATGGGCGGCATGGCGGCCCAGATTCCGATCAAGGGCGACGAAGCCGCCAATGAAGAGGCGTTCGCCAAGGTCCGCGCCGACAAGGAGCGCGAGGCCACCGACGGCCATGACGGCACCTGGGTCGCCCATCCCGGCCTGGTGCCGGTGGCGATGGAGGTGTTCGATCGGGTCATGCCCGAGGCCAACCAGGTCGCCCGCCAGTTGGGCGACATCTCGGTCAGTGCCGGCGAGCTCCTGAAGGCCTGCGACGGGCCG
This sequence comes from uncultured Rhodospirillaceae bacterium, assembly GCA_913045505.1. Taxonomy (GTDB): domain Bacteria; phylum Pseudomonadota; class Alphaproteobacteria; order UBA7887; family UBA7887; genus CAJWQN01. The sequence goes on from CAJWQN010000062.1 coordinate 2,913, forward strand.
AAAACCCTGGCCGGGCTCAAGATGAACGTCAACGTCGGGATCGGCTATCTGGCGGCGTGGCTGCGCGGCCAGGGCGCGGTGCCGCTCCACAATTTGATGGAGGACGCGGCGACCGCGGAAATCTGCCGCTCGCAGCTTTGGCAATGGCGCCATACCGCGACCAAGCTGGACGGCGGCGAGACCGTGGACTCGGACCTGATCGAGCAGGCGTTCGAGAACGAACTGGGCTCGCTCAAGCAGCAGCTCGGCGAGCAGGGTTTCGCCGCCGGCAAATATGCCGAGGCCGCCGAGTTGATGAAGGAGATGGTTCTGGCCGACAAGCTGGCCGAGTTCCTGACCATTCCGGCCTACGACAAGTATTTCGTGGACTGAGCCGAAGCTCAGCGTAGCCGCTCGGCGCCGAACAGCCGGTCCGGGTCGGCGATCCGATCCTGGGCGGCGATCAGGGCCAATTCCTGGGCACCGGCGGCGCGGGTCGCTTCGAGCACGGCGAACACCGCCGAGACCGCGAGAATGAGCGCGCGGGCGAGGTCGGCCCCGGCCAGCAGGCGGGCGAACAGGATCGCGGCGAAGACGTCGCCGGCGCCGTTGGCGGCGACCTCCAGGCGCGGCGTTCGGACCAGCCAGGCGCCCGCCTCGGCCCGGGCCAGCACGCCGATTCCATCGGCCATCGGCAGCGAGGTGCAGACGACGATGCCGGGGCCGGTCGCGGCCAGGGCGTCGGCGGCGTCAAGGGCGGCGGCCGGGGTGTCGGCGTCGCGGCCGGTGAGGTGGGCGAGTTCGAACCGGTTGGGGGTCGCGATGTCGGCCAGGGGCACCAGCTCCTCGCCGATCGCCTGGGCCACGGGCGCCGGGACGAACAGTTCGCGCCGCTCGTTGCCCATCACCGGATCGCAGCAGAACAAGGCTCTTGGGTTGGCCGCCTTGATCGCGGTGACGGCCTCGGCGATGGCGTTCACCACCGCCGCATCGCCGACATAACCGCTCAATACCCCGTCGGTCGCGGCGAACGCGCCGCGTTCGCCGATGCCCGCGATCACGTCGGCCACCTGCGCCGCCGGGAACACCCCCCCGCGCCAGGTCGGATAGCCGGTGTGATTGCTGAGTTGCACCGTATGAACCGGCCAGACCTCGACGCCGAGCCGTTGCATGGGAAACACGGCGGCGCCGTTTCCGGCATGGCCATAGGCGACCGAGGACTGGATCGAGAGGACGTTCATGGCATTCGGCCCGCGTTCTTTGACCCTAGTTGGGGCCGACCCTATCCTGCCCACCGTCCGATAAGAAAGAGGGCCGTTAATGGCCGCGACCGTCCGTCCGCGCCGAAGCGCACTCGACCTGCCGACCTCGGCGCGCTGCCCTTGCGGACCATAGTCACCGTGGACCGCCCCCGCGCCGAATTCCTTCGGCCCGAGGCGGGCGGCAACGACAACGGCGCGTGTGGGGGTGAACGGACGCGCCGTTCGCGGCCGCCACCTACACCACCTGGAAGCCGTGGGCGTAAGGGTCGCGGTCGTCGACCAGGATCGTGTTGAGGCCGGTGATCCGTGCCCAGCCGCTGATGCTGGGCCGGATCGCCGGGTGGTTGCCGACCGTAGCCGCGGCCTCGATGCGGCCCTCGAACAGGCTGCCGATGATGCTTTCGTGGACGAAGTCGTCGCCGAGGGCGAGCCGGCCGCGATGGACCCATTGGGCCATGCGCGCGCTGGTGCCGGTGCCGCAGGGCGAGCGGTCGATCGCCCGGGCGCCGTAGAACACCGCGTTGCGCGCCGCCGCTCCTGGCGACTTGGCGGCGCCGGTCCACATGACATGGCTGACGCCGCGGATGGTTTCGTCCTCGGGATGGACGAAATCCCGCGCGCCGTTGATCAGATCGCGCACCAGCGGGCTGAAGCGCAGGATGTCGGATACCGAAAGGTCGTCGAGCCCGCCGAACCCCGGCTGGGGGTCGATGATGGCGTAGAAATTGCCGCCATAGGCCACGTCGAGGGTCAGGGCGCCGAGTTCCGGGCAGTCGATCCGCATTTCCGTCGCGGCGACGTAGCTGGCCACGTTGAACAGGCGCACCGAGTCCACGAACCGGCCGTCGCGCCGATAAGTGATCCCGACGGTGCCGGCCGGCGTGTCCAGGCACAGGCGCCCGTCCTCGGCCGGGGCGACCTGGCCATGTTCGATGGCGGCGGTGACCGTGCCGATGGTGCCATGGCCGCACATCGGCAGGCAGCCCGTGGTTTCCAAATAGAGCACCGCGAGATCGCTTCCCGCCTCCAGCGGCGGATACAGGATCGCGCCCGACATCAGATCGTGGCCGCGCGGCTCGAACATCAGCGCCCGGCGAATCCAGTCGTGATTGGCGATGAAATCTTGGCGGCGTGCGCTCATGGTCGCGCCCACCAGCACCGGGCCGCCGCCGGCGACCACCCTGACCGGATTGCCGCAGGTATGACCATCGATACAGAAGAATGTATGCATCGCCCCTGTCCTGAGCCAGCGTTTTGCCGAAGGCGTGTCGGCGAATGGATAGCATGGATGAGGGGGCGCGGGCAGCGGCGACGTCGTGCCGACCAGATTTCTGGACAAAGCATAGCGGACAGGCCACACTCGGCTCGGTGGCGTCTCGACGGCACCACGGAGGGAAGGGAGACTGTCCATGGACTCGGCCAACCGGCCTCTGTCACCGCATCTCCAGGTTTATCAGCCGCAGCTTACCTCGGTGCTGTCGATCCTGCACCGGATGACAGGTGTCTGGCTGGGGGTCGGCACCCTGGTGCTGGCCTATTGGCTGATCGCCGCCGTCATGGGCCCGGAGGCTTATGGGACCGCCCAGGACATCATTGGCTCGTGGCTCGGGCTGCTGTTCCTGTTCGGCTGGTCCTATGCCCTGTTCTACCACCTCTGTAACGGCATCCGGCATCTGTTCTGGGACGCGGGCTACGGCTACGATCTGGAGGTCGCCGCCCGCTCGGGCTGGGCCATGGTCCTGTTCTCGATCATATTGACCGTCCTCGCCTGGGGGCTCGGCATTATCGCGGGAGGTGGCTGATGAGCCTGCTAACGCCCCTGGCCCGGGTGCGCGGCCTGGGCTCCGCCAACGAAGGCGCCCATCACTGGTGGATGCAACGGCTGACCGCGGTCGCGCTGGTGCCGTTGCTGATCTGGTTCGTGGCCTCGCTGGCCTTTCTCGCCGGCGCCGATTACGCCCGGATCACGGCCTGGATCGGCCATCCGGTGGTAGCGGTACTGCTGCTGCTGCTGGTCTTCGCCCTGTTCTATCACCTGAAGCTCGGCATGCAGGTGGTGATCGAGGATTATGTGCACGGCAAGTTCGCCAAGTTGGTGTGCCTGCTGGGCAATAGTTTCGGGACCATCCTGCTCGGCACCGCCTGTGGCTATGCCGTGCTCGAAATCGCGTTCGGTGGCTCATGACCAACAACGCCTATACGATTATCGACCACACCTATGACGTGGTCGTCATCGGCGCTGGCGGCGCCGGCCTGCGCGCCACCTTCGGCATGGCCGAGAAGGGGCTCAAGACCGCCTGCCTCACCAAGGTGTTCCCGACCCGCAGCCACACCGTCGCCGCCCAGGGCGGGGTCTCGGCCTCGCTCGGCAATATGGGCGAGGACGACTGGCGCTGGCACATGTACGACACGGTCAAGGGCTCCGACTGGCTCGGTGATCAGGATGCGATCGAATACATGTGCCGCGAGGCAGCGCCGGCGATCATCGAGCTGGAGCATTACGGGGTGCCGTTCTCGCGCACGGCGGAAGGCAAGATCTACCAGCGCGCGTTCGGCGGCATGACCACCCGCTTCGGCGAGGGCCAGGCCCAGCGCACCTGCGCCGCCGCCGATCGGACCGGGCACGCGATCCTGCATACCCTCTATCAGCAGTCGCTCAAGCACCAGGCCGAGTTCTACATCGAATATTTCGCCATCGACCTGTTGATGGACGACGACGGCACCTGCCGGGGCGTGCTGGCCTGGTGCCTGGACGACGGCACCCTGCATCGGTTCCTGGGCCATCAGGTGGTGCTGGCCACCGGCGGCTACGGGCGGACCTATTTTTCCTGTACCTCGGCCCATACTTGTACCGGCGACGGCAATGCCATGGCGCTCCGCGCCGGCATTCCGTGTCAGGACATGGAGTTCGTCCAGTTCCACCCGACCGGCATTTACGGCTCGGGCTGCCTGATTACCGAGGGATCGCGCGGCGAGGGCGGCTATCTGACCAATTCCGAGGGTGAGCGGTTCATGGAGCGCTACGCGCCCAGCGCCAAGGACCTGGCCTCGCGGGACGTGGTCAGCCGGGCGATGACCCTGGAAATTCGCGAGGGCCGCGGGGTCGGCGCCGAGGGCGACCACATCCACCTGCACCTGGAACATCTCGATGCGGATCTGGTTGCCGATCGCCTGCCGGGCATCGCCGAGACCGCGCGCATCTTCGCCGGCGTCGACGTCACCCGCCAGCCGATCCCGGTGATCCCGACCTGCCATTACAACATGGGCGGCGTGCCGACCAATTTTCACGGCGAGGCCGTCACCCTGAAGGACGGCGACGCGGACGCGGTGATCCCGGGCCTGATGGCGATCGGCGAGGCGGCCTGCGTCTCGGTCCACGGCGCCAACCGTCTGGGCTCGAATTCGCTCTTGGACCTGGTGGTGTTTGGCCGTGCCGCCGCCAATCGGGCCGCGGAGACCGTCACGTCCGGCGCCGCCCACAAGCCCCTGCCCTCATCGGCGAGCGAGCCGGCCCTGGCCCGGTTCGACAAGTTCCGCCACGCCAAGGGCGGCACGTCGACGGCCGCTCTCAGGCTCGATATGCAGCGCCTGATGCAGACCAACTGCGCCGTGTTCCGGACCGGCGAGGTGCTGCGGGAGGGAGTCGAGAAGATGGCCGGGTTGTGGGAACAGCGCGCCGATATCGGTATCGCCGACCGGTCGCTGGTCTGGAACTCCGACCTGATGGAAACGCTGGAGTTGGACAACCTGTTGATTCAGGCCGTGGTCAACATGTCCTGTGCCGCCAATCGGGAGGAAAGCCGCGGCGCCCATGCCCGCGAGGATTTCCCCGACCGCGACGACGAAAAATGGATGAAGCACAGTGTCGTGTGGTGCGGCGAGGACGGCAAAGTACGGATCGACTACCGCCCGGTTCACATGCACACGCTGACCGACGAGGTCGAGGTCTTCCCGCCCAAGGCCCGGGTCTACTAGCCGGCGCCCGCGCCGCCGACAGCCGAGGATAAGCACCGATGGTCGAATTCACCTTGCCCGCCAACTCCAAGATCGGCACCGGCCAAACCCACGCCGCCGCCGCAGGGGCCGGCGACATCAAGCGCTTTCGGATCTATCGCTGGAACCCGGACGACGGCAAGAACCCGGTGGTCGATACCTACGAGGTCGATCGCGACTCCTGCGGCCCGATGGTTTTGGACGCGTTGATCAAGATCAAGAACGAGATCGATCCGTCACTCACCTTCCGCCGTTCCTGCCGGGAAGGGGTGTGCGGCAGTTGCGCCATGAACATCGACGGCACCAACACCCTCGCCTGCACCAAGTTCATCGACGACATCAAGGGCGACGCCAAGATCTATCCGCTGCCGCACATGCCGGTGATCAAGGACCTGGTGCCCGATCTCACTCAGGCCTACGCCCAATATGCTTCGGTCAAGCCGTGGATTCAGACCCACTCGGTGGCGCCGCCGGATCGCGAGTGGCTCCAATCCCAGGACGAACGCAAGGAATTGGACGGGCTCTATGAATGCGTGTTGTGCTTCAGTTGCACGACAAGCTGCCCGAGCTATTGGTGGAACGCCGACCGCTATCTGGGTCCGGCGGTCCTCCTCCAGGCCTATCGCTGGATCGCCGACAGCCGTGACGACGGCACCGGCGAGCGGCTCGACGATCTCGAGGATCCGTTCCGCCTGTATCGCTGCCACACGATCATGAATTGCTCCAAGACCTGCCCGAAAAGCCTCAATCCGGCCCAAGCGATCGGCGAGATCAAGAAGCTTCTGGTCGAACGCCTGTAGGGCGGGCGTGGCCACCGATGCGTTTGCAGCCGCCGAACCGTCCCCCACCCCGGCCCTTCCCCACAACGGGGGAGGGTGATCGTAGAGGCGCCGCCAGGCTGGAGGTGCGCTCCGCCCGATGATGTTCCTGCAGGTTGCCGGCGGGCTCGCGTTGCTGCTGTTCGGCGGTGACGTTCTGGTGCGCGGCGCGGTTGCCTTGGCGCGCCGGTTGGGTGTCCCGCCCCTGGTGATCGGCCTGACCATCGTCGCCTTCGGGACCTCGGCGCCCGAGCTTGTGGTCAGTATCGAAGCCGCGCTCGGCGGCCATGCCGATATCGTGCTCGGCAACGTCGTCGGCTCCAACATCGCCAACGTCCTCCTTATCGTCGGCGCCGCCGCGCTGGTCGCGCCGATCGCCGCCGCCGGCCCGGCGCTGCGCCGGGAGGGCGCGACCCTGGCCGTGCTGACCGTCCTGTTCACCCTGCTGTGCCTGCTCGGCGCGGTGCCGCGGGTGCTCGGCGGGGCAATGGTGGTGCTGCTCCTCAGCTATACCCTGTGGTCGTTCCGGCGCGCCCGGCGCGCGGTCGCGCCGGGTGCCGCCGGCGGGGTCGAGACCGTCTCCGAGGTTTCCGGCGCGCCGACCTCGTTGCCGCCGGCGGCGTTGATCACCCTGGCCGGAATCGCGGGTATCGTGGTCGGGGCGCATATTCTGATCGAGGGGGCGACGGCGATCGCGCGTCTGGCCGGCCTGTCGGACGCGGTCATCGGGTTGTCCCTGATCGCGTTGGGGACCTCATTGCCCGAACTTGCCACTTCGGTGGTCGCGGCATGGCGTGGCCACGGCGCCTTGGCGATGGGCAACGCCATCGGCAGCAATCTGTTCAACATGTTCGCCATCACCGGGGCGACGGCCTTGGTCACCACGGTCCCGGTCCCCGATCAGGTGCTCGGCTACGATCTTTGGGTCATGGCCGGGGTATCGATGTTGCTGGTCGCGGCGATCTATGCCGGCGGCCGGATCGGCCGAGTCACGGGAGTGTTGATGATCGGCGCCTACGCCGCCTATATCGCCAGTCTGGTCGTCGGTCTGCCGTTCGCGGTCCCGACCCAAGCGGGCTGACGCGGGGCATCGTTTGGCGTATCGTGGACGGTCTCGGCGGGCGCCGGAACCGGGGAGGACGAAATGGGCCGCTCAGCAATAGTGATCGCCTTGGTCGTTGGCCTTGGCGCCGGCATCGTCGTCGACCGGATGGCGTTTCCGCCCGAGGCGACCGTGGTTCAGGTCCCGGCGCCCGAGGCCACCGCGCCGGAGGCGCCGCCGCCGACGCCCCAGGCGGCCGACAAAGTGCGCTGGAAGATGGCCAGTGCGTTCGCCGGATCGGCCGAGCTTCTGGGGACCCTGGCCGCCAATTTGATCGGCAATTTGGACAGCATCAGCGAAGGCCAGATTCAGCTCAAGTTCTTCGAGCCCGGGGCCCTGGTTCCGGCCCTGGAAATCTTCGACGCGGTCGCCAGCGGCGCGGTCGATACCGGCTGGGCGACGCCCGGCTTCTGGGCCGGCAAGGTCCCGGCGCTGCAATTGTTCGCCGCCGTTCCCTTCGGCCCGGCCGCGCCCGAATACATGGCCTGGATGTATTACGGCGGCGGCCAGGAGCTCTACGACGAGCTTTACGCCCGACACAACATCAAGGGCATTTTGTGCGGTATCTTTCCGCCCGAGGCGTCGGGCTGGTTCCGGACCGAAATCACCTCGCTGGAAGACTTGAAGGGCCTCAAGATGCGGTTCTTCGCGCTCGGCGCCAAGGTGATGGAGAAGCTCGGCGTCTCGACCCAACTGCTCGCCGGCGGCGACATCTTCCCGGCGCTTGAGCTCGGCACCATCGATGCCGCCGAATATGCCAGCCCGGTGATCGACAAGGACCTGGGGTTTTATCAGATCGCCAAGCACTATTATTTCCCCGGTTGGCATCAGCAATCGACTTGGCTGGACCTGACCATCAATCTGGACCGTTGGAACAGCCTGTCTCCGGTGCGGCAGTCTCAGTTCCGTCTGGCGTGCGGGGATTCGGTCCGGCGCAGCATCGCCCGGGGCGAGGCGTTGCAAGTGCCGGCGATGGAATTCCTGGCCGATAAGGGCGTGCAGTTCCACAAATGGCGGCCGGAGTTCCTCGATGCCTACGCCGCGGCCTGGGTCGAGGTGGTTGCCGAAGAAGCGGCCAAGGATCAGGATTTCGCCGCCGCCTGGGAGTCGCTCAGCCAATTCCGCGCCAGCTACGCGACCTGGAAGGATCTCGGTTATTTGCAGTAGGCGCACCGCCGGCTTCGCGGATTCACTCAAGGAGGACACCGACCCGTGACATTTCACCACTTCATCGACGGCCAAGCCGTGAGTGCCGCCAACGGCCGCTTCGGGGACGTGTACAATCCGGCCACCGGCGAGATCGCCGGACAGGTCCCGTTCGCCGGCCCCGAGCAGGTCGGCCAGGCGGTGGCCGCGGCCGAGGCCGCCCTGCCCAAATGGGCGGCGACCCCGCCGATCCAGCGCGCCCGGGTGATGTTCCGGTTCAAGGCACTGATCGAGGCGCATATGGATGAGCTGGCCGAGACGGTGTCGGCGGAGCACGGCAAGACCCTGGAGGATGCCCGCGGCTCGATCACACGCGGCGTCGAAGTGGTCGAGTTCGCCTGCGGCATTCCCCATCTGCTCAAGGGCGAGTTCACCGAAGCGGTGGGCACCGGCGTCGATTCCTACTCCATGCGCCAGCCGGTCGGAGTATGCGCCGGGATCACGCCGTTCAATTTTCCGGCCATGGTTCCGATGTGGATGTTTCCGATCGCCATCGCCTGCGGCAACACCTTCGTGCTCAAGCCGTCGGAGCGGGATCCGTCATGTCCGCTCAGGCTGGCCCGGTTGCTCCAGGAGGCCGGCTGCCCGGACGGGGTGCTGAACGTGGTCAACGGCGACAAGGAAGCGGTCGATGCCTTGCTCACCGACCCTCGGGTCGCGGCGGTGAGCTTCGTCGGTTCGACCCCGATCGCCGAATACGTCTATGCCACCGCCAGCGCCCACGGCAAGCGGGCGCAGGCGCTGGGCGGGGCCAAGAACCACATGGTGGTGATGCCCGATGCCGACCTCGATCAAGCCACCGATGCGCTGATGGGCGCCGCCTACGGCTCCGCTGGCGAGCGGTGCATGGCGGTTTCGGTGGCGGTGGCGGTGGGCGATGCCGCCGAGCCCCTGATCAAAAAACTGGCGCCCCGGGTCCAGGGCCTGAAAATCGGTCCCTACACCGACTCGGCGGCCGAAATGGGACCGCTGGTCACCCGCCAAGCCCTCGATCGGGTCAAGGCTCTGGTCGATTCTGGCGTCGAGCAGGGCGCCGAACTCATCGTCGATGGCCGCGGCGAAACCCTGCAGGGCTACGAGAACGGTTACTTCATGGGCGGCTGCCTGTTCGACAAGGTCGAGCCTGAGATGGAGATTTACAAGCAGGAGATTTTCGGACCGGTGCTCTCGGTGGTCCGCGCGGCGGATTACGACAGCGCCCTCGATCTGGTGGTCAAGAACCCCTATGGCAACGGCACCGCGATTTTCACCCGCGACGGCGATGCCGCCCGCGATTTCGCGAGCCGGGCCAATATCGGCATGGTCGGAGTCAACGTACCGATCCCGGTGCCGGTCGCCTATCACAGCTTCGGCGGCTGGAAG
>CAJWQN010000063.1 GCA_913045505.1 uncultured Rhodospirillaceae bacterium
GCGCCGCCAGCAACATGATCCAGCCGCCCATGCTCGAGCCGACCAGCACCACCGGTCCCGTGGTCAGTGAATCGATGGCCGCGAGGGCATCGGCGGTCCAGCGTGAGATGGTGCCATCGGCGAAGCGGCCCGATGACGCGCCGTGGCCCGAATAGTCGAAGCGCAGGAAGGCCTGGCCCCGACCCCGGCAATAATGCTCCAGCGCCGTCGCCTTGGTGCCGGTCATGTCGGACATGAACCCGCCCAGAAACACCACCCCGGGCGCGCGCCCGTCGCTCTGGACATAGGCGATGGTCTCGCGGTCGGGTCGGCGCAATTGGCCGCTGGCGGGCTCGGGCATGGTCGCGGCCGGTGTCCTCGGCTATGGTTCGGCGCATGGATCAGACGGCGGACTCTAGCATCGCCAAGGCGCCACGGGAACCGACCGGCCAGGCGCCCATGGTCCTGCAAGTCTTGCCGCACCTCGGACCCGGCGGCACCGCCCGCGGCGCCATCGAAGTCGCGACCGCCCAGACCGAGGCCGGCTGGACCGCCCTGGTCGCCTCCGCCGGCGGCGACGGGGAACGCGCGCTGGCCAAGATCGGCGCCCGGCACATCGCGCTGCCGCTCGACAGCAAGAATCCGGTCGTCATGGGCCGCAACACCGGGCGTCTGGCGCGCCTGATCACCGACGAGGGCGTCGATCTGGTCCATGCCCGCAGCCGCGCGCCGGCCTGGAGCGCCCATGCCGCCGCCCGGCGGACGGGGCGCGGATTCGTGACCACCTTTCACGGCACATACGGTCACGGCTCATGGCTCAAGCGGCGCTACAACCGGATCATGACCCGGGGCGATCGGGTGATCGCGATTTCCAACCACATCGCCGAGCATATCCGCGCGGTCTACGGAATCGACGACGATCGGCTGCGGGTGATCCATCGCGGCGTCGATCCGGAACTGTTCGATCCCGGCAAGGTCGGCGCCGAGCGCCTGATCGCGCTCGCCAGCCAATGGCGGCTCGCCGACGGCATGCCGGTGATCATGATGCCCGCCCGCCTGGCCCGGTGGAAAGGCCATACCGTGCTGATCGAGGCGCTGGCGCGGCTCGGCCGGGAAGACTTGCGCTGTCTGCTGATCGGCGACACCCAGGGCCACCGGCGCTATCGGCGCGAACTCGAGCGCCTGATCGCCCGGCGCGGGTTGGTCGGGGTCGTCCACCTGCTCGATCACTGCCGCGACATGCCGGCCGCATACATGCTTGCGGACGCCGTGGTCTCGGCCTCGACCGAGCCGGAAGCGTTCGGCCGGGTGGTGATCGAGGCCCAGGCGATGGGTCGCCCGGTGGTGGTCAGCGATCACGGCGGCGGGCGCGAAACCGTGATCGAGGGCCAGACCGGCTGGACGGTGCGCCCCGGCGACCCGGATGCCCTCGCCGCCGGCTTGGCCGCCGCGCTTGCCTTGTCCTCGGCTGAGCGCGAAGCCGTGGTCAAGGCCGCGAACGCCCATGTCCGCCGCCATTACACCACACCCCGCATGTGCGCCCAGACCCTGGCCACCTATCGCGAGGTCTTGGCGATGGCGGCGCCCAAGACCTAGAGCCGTGCCCGACCCCGCCTCGGCGATCCTGGTGATCAAGCTCGGCGCGTTGGGCGATTTCGTCCTCGCCACCGGCCCGTTCGCGGCCATCCGGGGCCACCACTTCGAAGCCCGAATCACCCTTCTGACCACCGCGCCATTCGCCGATTTGGCCCGTGATGGCGGCTGGTTCGACTCGGTGTGGCTCGACGATCGGCCGCGATGGACCCAGCCGTCGAGATGGCTGGCCCTGCGCCGCCGCCTGCTCGCCGGCCGCTTCGATCGGGTCTACGACCTCCAGACCTCGGATCGCAGTGGCTGGTATTTCCGGCTGTTGCCGCGCGCGAGGCGCCCGGAATGGTCGGGAATCGTAAGCGGCTGCTCGCACCCCCACGCCAACCCGGCCCGTGATTTCATGCACACGATCGACCGCCAGGCCGAACAGCTCGCTCATGCCGGAATCGCCTCGGTGCCGGCCCCCGATCTGAGCGGCCTGGAGGCCGATGTCAGCCGGCTCGCGCCGCCGCCGCGCTTTGCGCTACTGGTTCCGGGCGGCGCCTCCCATCGCCCGGCCAAGCGCTGGCCGGCCGAGCACTACGCCGCCTTGGCCCGCGACCTGATCGCGGACGGCATCACCCCGGTCCTCCTCGGCGCCGGCGAAGAAGCGGCCTTGCTCACCGAAATCGCCGCCGCGGCACCGGGCGCGATGGCTCTGGCCGGGCAGACCACGCTCGGCGATCTCGCCGGCCTCGGCCGGAGCGCGGCGTTCGCGATCGGCAACGACACCGGCCCGATGCACCTACTCGCCGCCGCCGGCTGCCGCTCGGTGGTTCTGTTCAGCCACGACTCGGACCCGGCGCTGTGCGCGCCGCGCGGCCCGAGCGTCACGATTTTGCGTCAGGCCCGGCTCGCCGACCTGCAGATCGATGCGGTGCGCGACGTGCTTGGCGATGGCCGCGGGTCGGGTTGACAGCATCGCCGTTCGCTCCCATTGTCCGGCCCCGATCAATCCACGGGAAAGCAGGCTGCGTGGCCGATATTGCCCAGGACTCCAAGGTCGCGATCACGTTGCCCGACGGCAGCGTGCGCCATTACGACGCCGGGATCACCGGCGCGGAAATCGCCGCTGATATCGGCCCCGGCCTGGCCAAGGCGGCGTTGGTGGCGCGCGTCGATGGCGCTCTCATGGACCTGTCGGTCCCGATCGAAACCGACGCCACCATCGGCATCGTCACCGGCGCCGACGAGGCGGCCCTCGAAATCCTGCGCCATGACGCCGCCCATGTGCTGGCCGAGGCCGCCAAGGAATTGTGGCCCGACATCCAGGTCACCATCGGCCCGGTGATCGCCGACGGCTTTTATTACGATTTCTCCCGCTCGGAGCCTTTCACGCCCGACGATCTGGACACGATGGAAGAGAAGATGCGGGAGATCGTCGATCGCGACGAGCCGATCAGGCGCGACGTCTGGGACCGGGAACGGGCGATCCATTTCTTCAAGGAGCAAGGCGAGAACTACAAGGCCGAGATCATCCAGGACCTGCCCGAGGACGAGGTCATCTCGATCTACAGCCAGGGCCGGTTCACCGATCTGTGCCGGGGTCCGCATCTTCCCTCGACCGGCAAACTCGGCAAGGCGTTCAAGCTCTTGAAACTGGCCGGCGCCTATTGGCGGGGCGACAGCCGCAACGAGATGCTGCAGCGGGTCTACGGCACGGCCTGGGCCACCGACAAGCAGCTCAGGGCCTATCTGCACCGCATCGATGAGGCCGAACGGCGCGACCATCGCCGCCTGGGCCGGGAAATGAACCTCTACCATTTCCAGGAAGAGGCCGCGGGCAGCGTGTTCTGGCACCCCCAGGGTTGGGTGCTCTACCGGGCGGTACAGGACTACGTGCGGCGCAAGCTCGACCACGCGGGCTATGTCGAGGTTCGGACCCCGGAGTTGATCGACCGCACGCTGTGGGAAGCCTCCGGCCATTGGGAGAAGTTCCGCGAGCACATGTTCACCGCCGAGTCCGAGCACCGGGTGCTGGCACTCAAGCCCATGAACTGTCCCGGCCATGTCCAGATTTTCCGCCAGGGCCAGAAAAGCTACCGGGACTTGCCCTTGCGCATGGCCGAGTTCGGCGCTTGCCACCGGAACGAGCCGTCCGGCGCCCTGCACGGTCTGTTGCGGGCGCGCGCTTTTGTCCAGGACGACGCCCATATCTTCTGTACCGAGGATCAGATCACCGCCGAGACGGTGTCGTTCTGCGCCCTGCTGATGGAGATTTATTCCGATTTCGGTTTCGAGGAGGTCACGGTCAAGTTTTCGGATCGCCCGGCCGTCCGCGCCGGCTCCGACACCGTCTGGGACCGGGCCGAGGCGGCGTTGATGGCGGCGCTGGAGTCCTCGGGCCTGGATTTCGAACTCAATCCCGGCGAAGGCGCGTTCTACGGACCCAAGCTCGAATTCGTCCTCCGCGACGCCATCGGCCGCGACTGGCAATGCGGCACCCTGCAGGTCGATTTCGTGCTGCCCGAGCGGCTCGATGCCGCCTATATCGCCGACGACGGTGCCAAGCGGCGCCCGGTGATGCTGCACCGGGCGATCCTGGGCTCGTTCGAGCGCTTCATCGGCATCCTGGTCGAGAATTACGCCGGCCGGCTGCCCCTGTGGCTGGCGCCCGTCCAGGTGGTGGTGGCGACGATCACCAGCGACGCCGATGCCTTCGCCGAGACCGTGACCGCCGAATTGCGCCAGGCGGGCCTGCGGTCGGAAAGCGATCTTCGCAACGAAAAAATCAACTACAAAGTGCGCGAGCATTCCTTGGCCAAGGTCCCGGTGATGCTGGTGATCGGGCGTCGCGAGGCCGACCGGAAAACGGTGTCGGTGCGCAGGCTCGGCAGCCGGGATCAGGAAATCCTTGCGCTTGACGACGCAGTCAATAAACTTTCGAAGGAAGCGGCGCCGCCGGCGGCCTGATGCTGTTCGGGCACGGGCGGTCGTCGGTGGTCGCGCCGAAATCGTCGATGAACAACAACGGAGGATAGCTACATCGCCAGACACCATGCTCCGGTGCCCCCGGTTCGCGAGGGGCCCCGTGTCAATGACGAGATCAGCATCTCGCCGATCCGTCTGGTCGACCAAGATGGTGAAATGATCGGCGTGGTGCCCACCCAGGAAGGGTTGGAACGCGCATTCGATGCCGGACTTGACCTGGTCGAGGTCTCACCGTCGGCCGACCCCCCCGTGTGCAAGATCCTGGACTACGGCAAGTTCAAATACGACGCTCAGAAGCGCGCCAACGAGGCCCGCAAGAAGCAGAAGACCTTCGACGTCAAGGAAATCAAGATGCGTCCGGGCATCGACGCCCATGATTACGACTTCAAGATGCGCAACATCGTCAAGTTCCTGGGCGAGGGCGACAAGGTCAAGGTGACCATGCGGTTCCGAGGGCGCGAGATGGCCCATCAGGAAATCGGCATGAAGGTGCTGATGCGGGTCCGCGATCAACTCGAGGAGATCGGCAAGGTCGAACAGTTGCCCAAGCTCGAAGGACGCCAGATGACCATGGTGATGGCGCCGCGCTGAGGCGGTCGCCGGCGGGCCGTGATCGGGCCTGCGGTCCGGTTTTCCCTCGCGGGCGGTTGCGCGGTTCGAACCTCGGCCGGGTCAAGGCGCGAAGCCAACCCTCCTGTCGGCCAATCATTCACAAGCGGCCAGCGTCCTGAAGCGGCCAACGAGTCCGAGATGTGCCCGTGAGCCGACATTCACAGCTCGCCAAATGAAGACGCATCTTGCGCATCGCAATGTCGTTGGGCGGAAGCCGTCCACGGCTTCATCGGGAGACTCTCGCCGGTCCAGGACAACTTTGCAATCCGACACATTGTGATGATGGCATCGCGGGCGCCATCCTGATCGCGCCCGACATTGGTGGCATCATCGGTGGTTCGGGTGCATGGGGCCGCTTCCCCGTCACAAGTGGCCGCCGACTGGTCGTTGTCGCGAATCGAAAAACTGTAAGTTATCTTTACAATTGCAGGCCACCACCGCCCGTTGGACAGCAAAGCACTGAAATTGATTGCGTTTCTGGCATAAACCTTTTTCCATTGTTGCGGGATGGAGGGCTTTGCGAGTCACACTTCTTTACGGTTTTTGCAAACAGCCATCGAAGCTGCTTCCGTAAGCTATTGAAATCAAACAAATCCGAAAATAGGCGCAATTATTGCATGGATATTACCAAAAATGAGGCGCAAACGCGACCGGATAGAACGTTCGGCGCAACAGGGGAACGGGGATCAGAAATGCTCAAGATCAAAACAATCACGGTTGGTTTCTATCTCGGGATCGCCGCCCTTGGCATGGCGATGGTCGGTGCCGCATCGCCGGCTTCGGCCATCCCCATAACCACCCCAGCGGGCCTTAGCCCTGGAGACCTATATCGGCTGGCTTTCGTAACCAGTGCGACTCGCGATGCAACGTCCGCCCACATCGCGGATTACAACAAGTTTGTTACCGGGGTGGCAAATGCGGAAACGACTGGCACGCTCATGGCCCTTGGGACCACCTGGACGGCCATCGCTTCCACCCCGACGGTTGATGCACGTGACAACACTGGCACCAACAAGTTTACGGACGGCGTCGGTGTCCCGATCTACTTGCTGGACGGGTTAACTCTCATCGCCTCCTCCAACGCGGATCTCTGGGACGACCACCTTGCCGCACCCCTGTTCTTTGACGAAAACGGCGCCTTGCTCCCCACTTTCGTTTGGACTGGCACCGAGGGTAGAGGTAAAGGAATTCCCAATCGTGAATTGGGATCCAACGCTCTCTCCACTCTGGGCGATTCCGTCGACTTCGACGTCGATTGGATAGGATTCGGTGATGAGCCAAACGATCGCAACCACAATTTTTACGCTTTATCGGGCATCCTCGAAGTGGCGTCGGAAGAGACCGTCCCCGAACCCTCGACATGGACCCTATTGCTCGGCGGGCTTGCCTCGATCGCATGGTTTCGACGCCGGCGTCAGTCGCGTAATCGGAATTGAAACCGCGAGGTTTCCCATACCGCCTTTCAACCACCCGTTCCATCGCCGAACATAGACCCGAAGCGCGGATGGACCATCGTGTCCATCCCGCTCCTGCTCGTAAAGCCGGGCTGCACGCTCGACAAATTTCTGGATTGTAGCCTTGGCCGCCTTCAGCCCGTCCCGGCTGAAATGGTAGCCCGGAAAATCGAACCCTCGTTCGATCCTTCCTATAAACGTCTTGTCGGGGTGCTTTTCCAGCCGCAACGATCCCAACACACTGTTTACAGATTTCGCCGCCCGGCGCAGTTTCCACCGCGACGGGGCCGCGGCTTGCCTGTTGCCGTGCCGTGCCGGGTTCCGGCCCATGCGGACCATGAGGAGCCATCGCCCATGAAGCTTTACGACCTTGCCGGCTCGCCCAACACGCGGCGGGTGCGTATCTTTCTGGCGGAAAAGGGGCTTGAGATTCCCATCGTGGCCGTGGACATGGCCAAGGGCGAGAACCGGACGCCCGAGTTCCTGGCCAAGAACTCGCTCGGCAAGCTGCCGGTGCTGGAGCTCGACGACGGCGCCTGTATCGCCGAATCGGTGGCCATCTGCCGCTATATCGAGGAGCTGCATCCCGAGCCGCCGCTGTTCGGTCGCGACATGCTCGAGCGCGCCAAGGTGGAGATGTGGAACCGGCGCATGGAGCTGGAGATCTTGGTCCCGGCGATGCAGGCCTTTGCCCACAGCCACGAGATGTGGCGCGGGAGCCTGCGCCAGCTTCCCGATTGGGCGGGGGCCTGCCGCGAGCAAATCACGGCGCGCTACACCTGGCTCGACCACGAGCTTGCGGACCGCACATTCATCGCCACCGCCGACTACACGGTCGCCGACATCACCGCCCAATGCGCGGTGCTCTTGGCCAAGGGCGCATGCGGTATCCGGGTGGCGGCGGATCAACCCAATCTGGCGGCCTGGTGGGAGCGAGTCAGCGCCCGGCCGACGGCGCGGGCCTGATACGCCGATGGCCGGGACAGGGCGCCATTGCCTGGTCATCGGGGTTGGGGTCGGCACCGGCCTCGCCTGCGTGCGCAGGTTCGCCGCCGGCGGCTATCGGGTGTCGATGATCGCCCGAAATGGCGAGCGTCTGGCCCAATTCGCCACGGAGGTCGAGGGCGCCGCCGCCTATCCGACCGACATCGCCAAGCTCGACGGCTATCGGGCGACGTTGCGGCGCATCGTCGCCGCCGAAGGCGAACCTGCGATCGTGATCTACAACGCCGCGCTGGCGACCTTCACCGACTACACCGGCCTCGACCCGGCCGACTTCGAGCGCAATTTCCGCGTCAATACCACCGGCCTGCTGGTCACCGCCCAGGAGCTGGCGCCGGCGATGGCGGCGCGCGGCGAGGGCGCCATCGTGGTCACCGGCAACACCGGCGCCCTGCGCGGAGTGCCAAGCTTCGTCGGGTTCTCGCCGACCAAGGCCTCGCAACGCATTCTCGCCGAGTGCCTGGCGCGGGATTTGGGGCCGAAGGGGGTTCATGTCGCCTATGTGGTCGTCGACGCCTTGATCGATATGCCGTTCGCCCGCCGGCGCTTCACCGACAGGCCCGACGATGCCTTCGCCAAGCCCGACGAGCTGGCCGACGAGATTTTTCACGTCGCCCACCAGCCGCGCTCCGCGCGCTCCTTCCTGGTCGAGCTGCGTCCCTTCGGCGAGACCTGGTGAGTGTGACGGCACGCCTCGCTGGCGGCGCGGAAACGCGATGCGCCAGCCCAAATCTGTCAGAGTCGCGGATGAGCTGGGGCGGAAATCGATTCCGACGGCGTTGCAATCTTGGTACCGTCACCATGAATTCGTGGGTCTTTCGGGAAATGTCGGATCAAGGCGGCAGTCCCGGAACTTGGAGCCGGGGTCGGGGTCGGGGTCCGGCGAACGGCGGAAGTCTTCGCCCTTGGCGACGACCGCGTGGTCAAGCGTTACTATCCCGACTTCACCGAGACTATCGATTGCTTGCGCCGCCTGCCCCCGGGTAGGCGGATGGTCCGCCACGGCGACTTTCACCCCGACAATAACATGCTGATCCGCCGGGGACCGGGGGTGATCGATTGGATGACCGCCGGTTCCGGTGTCCCGGCGGCGGCTGTCCCGATGATTGTATGCCGCGTTTCGCCGTTCGGCGTGAAGCAGACGTGATCCGCTATATCGCCGACGTTGCGGGCGCCGATTCGACGGGAATTCAAACCGGGGCGCCGCCTTCTCGCGCGCGGTATTGCAATGGCCGGGATCGGTCGGTATAACCCTCAGCCTTGCCGATCCGAGCGGGTGTGGGGCCGCCGGACGTGCTCTCGCGCGCCGGCGTCCGAGGACCGAGACAATGCCCAAGCTGAAGACCAAGAGCAGTGCCAAGAAGCGGTTTCGGCTGACCGCCACCGGCAAGGTGCGGATGAATCACGCCGGCAAGCGCCACGGCATGATCAAGCGCACCAACAAATTCATCCGCAACACGCGCCACGCCTCGACCCTGTCGAAACCGGACGCGCGCATCGTCAAGCGCAATTTCCTGCGCAACGGCTGAGGACGGGCCATGGCACGGGTGAAACGGGGCGTCACCAAGCACGCCCGCCACAGAAAGGTGATCAAGGCCGCCAAGGGCTTTTACGGTCGGCGCAAGAACACCTTCCGGGTCGCCAACCAGGCGATCGAGAAGGCCGGGCAATACGCCTATCGCGACCGTCGGACCCGCAAGCGCGCTTTTCGAGCCTTGTGGATTCAGCGGATCAACGCCGGTGCCCGCGAACATGGCCTGACCTATTCCCAGTTCATCCACGGCATCGCCAAGGCCGGTATCGTGCTCGATCGCAAGGTTTTGGCCGATATCGCGGTGACCCAGCCGGACGCCTTCAAGGACCTGGCGGAGTCCGCGCGCGCGGCATTGGCTTCGGCCTGAGCCGCCGCCGCCGCGGCCGCGCCAGTGGTCGGAACCGGACCACCGACAATCGAGGGGGGTGGCCGACGGGAGGCGCCCCTTTTGCCAATGAGCGCGCCATATGGACACCGACGAGATCACGGCTGAGATCAGGACCGAGTTCCTGGACGCCATTGCCGGTGCCGAGGCCAGCGACGACCTGGAACGTCTGCGCGTCGCCGCTCTCGGCAAGAAGGGCCGGATCAGCCAACTGATGCGCGGGCTCGGGGCGATGTCCGAGCTTGAGCGCAAGCGGGCCGGGCCGGCCTACAACCGGCTCAAGACCGACATCGCCGACGCGATCGAGGCCCGGCGGCGCGTGCTCGACGCCACGGCCCTTGCCCGGCGTCTGGCCGAACAGGGGATCGACGTCACCCTGCCCGCGCGCCCGGAGCCCACGGGCAGCCTGCACCCGGTCAGCCAGGTCCTCGACGAGATCACCGAAATCTTCGCCGACATGGGCTTCGCGATCGCCGAGGGGCCGGATATCGAGACCGACTTCAACAACTTCACCGCGCTGAACATTCCGCCCGAGCATCCGGCCCGGCAAATGCACGACACGTTCTATTTGCCGGAGAAAGACGACGGCAGCCGGCTGTTGCTGCGCACCCATACCTCGCCGGTGCAGATCCGGACCATGATGGCGAGCCCGCCGCCCCATCGGATCGTGATCCCGGGCCGGACCTATCGCTGCGACTACGACATGACTCACACGCCCATGTTCCACCAGATCGAGGGCCTGGTTGTCGATCGCGAAACCCACATGGGTCACCTCAAGGGTTGCCTGATCGATTTCGCCCGCGCCTTCTTCGAGGTCGCGGATTTGCCGCTCAGGTTTCGGCCCAGCTATTTCCCGTTCACCGAGCCCTCGGCCGAGGTCGACATCGGCTGCTCCGCCAGGGATGGCGGCTTCCGCATCGGTAAGGGCGAGGACTGGATGGAAATCCTCGGCTGCGGCATGGTCCATGACCGGGTGCTGGAAAATTGCGGCCTCGATCCGGCCGAATATCAGGGCTTCGCCTTCGGCATGGGCATCGACCGCATCGCCATGCTCAAATACGGGATCCGCGATCTGCGCAGTTTCTTCGACAGTGATTTGCGCTGGCTGCGTCATTACGGATTCGCCGCCCTCGACGTGCCCACCCTGGGCCAGGGCCTGAGCCGATGAAGCTGGCGCTGTCCTGGCTCCGGGAGCATCTTCAGACCGATGCCGCGCTCGATACGATCTGCGACCGGCTGACCATGCTCGGCCTCGAGGTCGAAGACGTCATCGATCGCGGCGGTGAATTGGCGGCGTTCACGGTCGGACATGTGAAGGAGGTGGTGCCCCATCCCAACGCCGATCGGCTGACCCTGTGCACCGTCGACACCGGCGCGGAAGTGGTGGACGTGATCTGCGGGGCACCCAATGCCCGCGCCGGCATGAAAGGCGTGTTCGCGCCGATCGGGACGACCATCCCCGGCACCGGGCTCACCTTGGAGAAGAAGGCGATTCGCGGCGTCACCGGATACGGCATGCTGTGCTCCGAGCGTGAAATGGGGTTGAGCGACAATCACGATACGATCATCGAATTGGCCGACGACGCGCCAGTGGGCGCGCCGTTCGCCGAGGTCGCCGGACTCGATGACCCGGTGATCGATATCGCGGTCACGCCCGACCGCAGCGATTGCCTGGGCGTGCAAGGCATCGCCCGCGATCTCGCCGCCGCTGGGCTGGGCCGCCTGATCACCCCGCCGGTGACGCCGGTGGCCGGGACCTTCCGCTCGCCAATCGGCGTCCGGCTCGCCTTCGAGTCCGAGACCGCCGATGCCTGCCCGTTCTTCGCCGGCCGCGCCTTTCGGGGCATCACCAATGGCGCCAGTCCGACATGGCTGCAACAACGCCTGCTTGGGGTCGGGTTGCGGCCGATTTCGGCATTGGTCGATATCACCAATCTGATCACCCTGGATCGCGCCCGGCCGCTGCACGTTTTCGATCTCGACGCCCTGGCCGGAGGCATTCATGTCCGGCTGTCGCGATCGGGCGAATCCCTGGCCGCGCTCAACGACAGGGATTACGACCTCGACGACGGCATGTGCGTGGTCGCTGACAGCGAAGGGCCGGTCGCCCTCGGCGGTGTCATCGGCGGCACCAGCACCGGGTGCACCGAGGAGACCACGGCTTTGTTCCTGGAGGCGGCGCTGTTCGACCCCAAGCGCACCGCCGCCACCGGGCGCAAGCTCAGCATCGATTCGGATGCCCGCTATCGGTTCGAACGCGGGGTCGATCCGGCCGGAACCCTACCCGGGCTCGAGTTGGCCACCGGCCTGATCCTGGACATTTGCGGCGGCGAGGCCAGCGAAGTGGTCACCGCCGGAACCGTCCCCGACCAGACCCGGCGGATCGCGTTTCGCCCGTCCCGGGTTCACGCCCTCGGCGGGCTCGACGTGGTCAAGGACGAAAGCGTGGCGATCCTGCGCGCCCTCGGTTTCGATTCACGAGATCGCGGCGCGACACTGAGCGTGTCGGTCCCCTCCTGGCGGCCCGATATCGACGGCGAGGCCGATCTGGTCGAGGAGGTGCTGCGGGTCAAGGGGTTCGACCATATACCGGCGGTCTCGATGACCCGCGGCCACGCTCTCGCGACCCCGGCCGTGACCGCCGGCCAGCGCCGGGTGCGCTGGACGCGCCGTGTGCTGGTTTCGCGCGGCCTCGACGAATGCGTGACCTGGTCGTTCCTGTCCGAGACCGAGGCCGAATCGTTCGGCGGCGGTGCCCCGGAACTTCGGCTCGACAACCCGATCAGCGCCGAACTGACCGACATGCGTCCGTCGCTGCTGCCCAATCTGCTGGCGGCGGCGGCGCGCAACGTCGCCCGCGGCACCGGCGATCTGGCCCTGTTCGAGGTCGGGCCGCAATACGCCGACGACAGCCCGGAGGGCCAGAGCACCGCCGCCACCGGCATCCGGCGCGGGCGGATCGGGGCGCGCCATTGGCTG
>CAJWQN010000064.1 GCA_913045505.1 uncultured Rhodospirillaceae bacterium
CGGGCGCTTCTGGATGAACAGGATCACCGCCACCAGAATCAGAATCTTGGCCAGCACGGCGCCGGCATAGGGCTCCAGGAACTTGTTGGCCACGCCCAGACTGAGCGCGCCGACCAGGGTTCCCCACAGATTGCCGACCCCGCCGAACACGACGACCATGAACGAATCGATGATGTAGCTCTGACCGAGATTGGGGCTCACATTGTCGATCTGGCTGAGCGCGACCCCGGCCATGCCGGCGATCCCGGACCCGAGACCAAAGGTAAGCGCATCGATTCGGCCGGTGGGAATGCCCATGGCGCCGGCCATCCGCCGGTTCTGGGTCACCGCCCGCATCCGGAGGCCGAAGGCGGTCTTGCGCAGGACCACGATCAGCACCCCGAGAACCAGGGCGCCGAACACGATGATCGCGACCCGGTTGTAGGTGAGGATCACGCCGCCGGCCAATTCCCAGCCGCCGGTCATCCAGCTCGGAGTGCCGACCTCGCGGTTGGTGGGGCCGAAGATGGTGCGCACCAATTGCTGCAGGATCAGGCTCAAGCCCCAGGTTGCGAGCAGGGTCTCGAGGGGGCGGCCGTAGAGAAACCGGATTATGCCGCGCTCGACCGCGATGCCGACCAGGCCGGAGACCGCGAACGCCGCCGGCACCGCGACCAGAACCGAGTAATCGAAGCCGCCCGGCCAATGGTCGCGGAACAGCTCCTGGACCAGGAAGGTGGTGTAAGCGCCGAGCATGACCATCTCGCCATGGGCCATGTTGATGACCCCCATGACGCCGAAGGTGATGGCCAGTCCAATCGCCGCCAGCAACAAGACCGAACCCAGGCTGAGGCCCTGGAACAGGTTGCCGACCAGGGCCCACAACGCGAGGCGATCCTCGATACTCTCGAGCGCGGCGGCCGCCGCGGCACGGACTTGGGCGTCTTGTTCCAGGGGGCCGCCGTCGTCTGCGTTCGCCAGCAACCCGCCGAGCAGAGCCCGGACCTCGGGTTCGGCGGAAACCGCGAGGGTTTCGATCGCGGCGATCCGAGCCTCGGCACTTGCTTCGGCGAACAGGCGCGTGGCGGCCAGGGCCTGTTCCACACGCCGGCGAATCGCATCGTTCGTTTCCCGGGCCAGGACCGATTCCAGGGTCGGGATCAGGGCCGGATCACGGCTCTTGAACACCGCGTCGGCCGCCTTGAGCCGCACTTCGGGGTCCGGGTCGAGCAGGGTCAGGCCGCCGAGCGCGCCGGCGATCACGCCACGGAGCCGATTGTTGACCCGGATTTTCTTGATCTCTTTCTTTCCCGCCTCGCCCAGCACCGTGCCGGACACCGGATCGCTGAGCAGGTAGACCTTGCCTTGTTTTTCGGCGACGACGACGCGACCGTCGGCCTTGAGGATGAACAAACTCCCGCCCGCCAGCGCTTCGAGCACGGGAACCGCGCGGACATCTCCGGTCGCGGCCAACGCCTCGACCGCGGCAACCTTCTCGGCGAAGTCCCTGACCGCGAGCGCGCTCACCCGGTCCGCGATCTGCTGCGCCTGCGCCACTGGCGTCAGCAGGGCGATCATGGCGGCGGCGAACAGAAAACCAGCGATTCGGGGCATCGATTTCACACGGGACGACGGCGCCTACGCCGACAAAAATCCGGGGCCAAGCCGTCGCCTGGCCCCGGTGTTCAGGATTTGGCGGGACTACTGATTGAGAGCTACAAAGCGTGGCTTCTGGCAATTCCCGCAGACCCAGGGATAGGTCCAGTCGGCGGTCAGTTTGGCGCTTTCCGGAATGTAGTCGCTCCAGGCATCGCCGATCACGGTGTCATCGGTCTCCCAGACGATCTCGAATTGGCCATCGGCCTGAATCTCGCCGATCAGTACCGGCTTCGACAGGTGATGGTTGGGGTTCATCACGGCCAGGGTCCCGGTCAACGACGTCACGGTCTGGTCGTACATGGCCTGGCGCACGGCGTCGACGTCGGTGGTGCCGGCCTGCTGCACCGCCTGGACCCACATTTTGAAACCGATGTAATGGGCCTCCATCGGGTCGTTGGTGACCCGCTCCTCGTTGCCGATGAATTCGTGCCATTTCTCGATAAAGGCCGAATTTTCTTCCGCCTCGACCGACATGAAATAGTTCCATGCGGCGAGATGGCCGACCAGCGGCTCGGTGTCGAGACCGGCCAGTTCCTCCTCGCCGACCGAGAACGCGACCACCGGGATGTCCTCGGCCTTGACGCCCTGATTGGCCAGTTCCTTGTAGAACGGCACGTTGGCGTCGCCGTTGATGGTCGAGACGACGGCGGTGCGCTTGCCGGCCGAGGCGAAGGCCTTGACCTCGGAGACGATGGTCTGCCAATCGGAATGGCCGAACGGCGTGTAACTTTCCAGGATATCGTCGTCGGAGACCCCGTTGGCGTTGAGGAAGGCGCGCAGGATCTTGTTGGTGGTCCGCGGATAGACGTAATCGGTGCCGAGCAGGACCCAGCGCTCGGCGCCACCGCCCTCTTCGCTCATCAGATACTCGACCGCCGGAATCGCCTGCTGATTGGGCGCCGCGCCGGTGTAGAACACGTTTCGCGAGCTTTCCTCGCCTTCATACTGGACCGGATAGAACAACAAGCCGTTGAGTTCCTCGAACACCGGCAGGACCGATTTGCGCGACACCGAAGTCCAGCAGCCGAACACCGCCGCCACCTTGTCCTTCTCGATCAACTCGCGCGCCTTTTCGGCGAACAGGGGCCAGTTCGACGCCGGATCGACAACCACCGCCTCGACCTGGCGGCCGAGCAGCCCGCCCTCGGCATTGAGGTCGTCAACCATCATCAGGATGGTGTCCTTGAGTGTGGTCTCGCTGATCGCCATGGTGCCGGACAGCGAATGCAGCACGCCGATCTTGATCGGATCCGCGGCCGCGCCAACCTCGGGCGCGACCATGCCGCCGGCGAACACGGCGCCGGCCACGCCGGCCGTCAGGCCGAAGCGCTTCAAAGTTCTCATATGCCTTCTCCCGTCACAAGAATTTTCGGACTGGTGAGCCCTTCAGCAAAGCGCGTGCCACCGGCACCGGCGCCCGACGGCAAACCGCTAAGCCCTTGATCCGGGTCGATTTACCGGTCCAAATCCCGACCGAACCGCGAAAAATGGCGATCTTGAGTGACTATTATTTAATCATTTTTGCCTATTATGCCCTAATTTTTTGCGTTGAGAATAAAATCGGGATGTTTTTTGAGCAACTTAGGCCGCAAATCCCGCCCAGCCTCGGTCGAGAGCATTGCTCTTGATCGCCGGCCGGTCTGCGGGAACTCTCGCCATCGCCGCCGCCCCGATTGCCCCGGCCACCCAGCGGTGTATAAGCAACGCCATGGCCCGTCAACCAATCGATGTGTTGCGTTCGGTGTTCGGGTTCGAGGCCTTTCGGGGCCAGCAGGCCGAGGTCATCGATCATGTGATCGCCGGCGGCGATGCCCTGGTGTTGATGCCGACCGGCGGCGGCAAGTCGCTGTGCTATCAGGTGCCGGCGCTGTGCCGCGACGGGGTCGCGGTGGTGGTCTCGCCACTGATCGCCCTGATGCGCGATCAGGTCGCGGCGCTCCGGCAATTCGGTGTTCGCGCCGCGGCGCTCAACTCGTCGCTCCCGTTCGACGAAGCGCGCCGGGTTGAACGGGACCTGCGCGCCGGCGCGCTCGACATCGTATATGTCGCGCCCGAGCGCCTGCTCACCGAGGAATTCCTGAGCTTGCTGGACAATTGCAAACTGGCCCTGTTCGCGATCGACGAGGCCCATTGCGTGTCCCAATGGGGCCACGACTTCCGGCCCGAATATCTCGAACTCGCGGAACTTCACGACCGCTTCCCCTCGGCGCCCCGAATCGCGCTCACCGCGACCGCCGATTCGCCGACCCGGCGCGATATCGTCGCGCGCCTAGCGCTCGGGCGGGGCCGCCAGTTCGTCGCCGGGTTCGATCGGCCCAACATTCGCTACCGGGTCGCGCCCAAGGACAACGCCCGCCAGCAGCTTCTCGCCTTCCTGCGCGGCACTCACGACGGCCAGTCGGGTATCGTCTATTGCCTGACCCGGGCCAAGGTCGAGGAAACGGCGGCCTGGCTCGCCAGTCAGGCCCTCGATGCCGTGCCCTATCACGCCGGCCTCGACAAGAGCCGCCGGGCCGCCCATCAGGACCGGTTTCTCAAAGAGGATGGGGTGGTGGTGGTCGCGACCATCGCGTTCGGGATGGGCATCGACAAGCCCGATGTCCGTTTCGTCGCCCATCTCGACTTGCCCAAGAGCCTCGAGGCCTATTACCAGGAAACCGGTCGGGCCGGCCGCGACGGCCTGCCGGCCGATGCCTGGATGGCTTACGGCCTTCAGGATGTGACCAAGCTTCGCCACCTCGCCCAGACCTCGGACGCGCCCGAGGCCCAAAAGCGAATCGAGCACCAAAAACTCGAATCCCTGCTCGGCTATTGCGAGACGACCCGCTGCCGGCGCCAGGTCCTGCTCGATTATTTCGGCGAGACCCTGGCCGAGCCTTGCGGCAACTGCGACACCTGCCTGGAGCCGATCGAGAGCTATGACGGCACCGAGGTCGCGCAAAAGGCGCTGTCTTGCGTCTACCGCACCGGCCAGATGTTCGGAGTCGGCCATCTGTGCGACGTCCTGCTCGGCGGCGAGACCGAGCGCATCGCCAAGTTCCGCCACCAGAACTTGAGTACCTACGGCATCGGCACCGATCTCAAGCGCGCCGACTGGCGATCGGTGTTCCGCCAGTTGGTGGCGATGGGGCTGCTCATCGTCGATGTCGAGGGCCATGGCGGCCTTCGGCTCGGCGCCGATTGCCGGGCGGTGCTGCGCGGCGAACGGCGGATCGCGCTGCGCCGTGATCCGCGCCGCGGCCGCGCCGGAGCCGCGCCCAAGAGCAAGGCCCCGGCGATGATCGCGGATTCGGCGGACGAAGCTTTGTTCCAGAACTTGCGCGCCGAGCGCATGCGGCTTGCCAAGGCGCAGGGCGTGCCGCCATATGTGGTATTTCACGATTCGACCCTGATCGCGATGGCCACCCACAAGCCCGCGACCCGCGACGAGTTGGCCGGGCTTCCGGGCATCGGACAAACCAAGCTCGACCGTTACGGCGATACTTTCCTGGCGGTCAT
Organism: uncultured Rhodospirillaceae bacterium; assembly: GCA_913045505.1. Lineage (GTDB taxonomy): Bacteria > Pseudomonadota > Alphaproteobacteria > UBA7887 > UBA7887 > CAJWQN01. Next base: position 5,137 of record CAJWQN010000064.1, read on the forward strand.
CGCACGAAAGGACAACCCATGAAACTCGGTCTCCTGCTCCGCTATTCCGGCGCCGATGTCGCGATCGACCTGGATATGGTCCGCCACGCCGAGTCGCTCGGCTTTGATTCGGTCTGGACCAGCGAAGCCTGGGGCTCGGACGCGGTGACCCCGGCCGCCTGGGTGCTGGCCCAGACCAAGCGAATCAAGGTCGGCACCGCGATCATGCAGATGACCGCGCGGGCGCCGGCGGTGACCGCGATGACCGCGATGACATTGCAGGCGTTGTCGGGTGGGCGCTTCGTGCTCGGCATCGGGCCATCGGGACCGCAGGTGGTCGAGGGCTGGCACGGGGTCGCCTATGGCCGGCCGCTCACTCGGACCCGCGAATACATCTCGATCATCCGCAAGATTCTGGAGCGCAAGGCGCCGCTCGAACACCAGGGCCACCATTATCAGCTCCCCTTCACCGGCGACGGCGCGACCGGGCTCGGCAAGCCGCTCAAGAGCATCCTCCACGGCGATCCGTCGCTGCGCATCTTCACCGCCGCGATCGCGCCCGCCGGGGTGCGCACCAGCGCCGAGGTCGCCGACGGCGTCTTCCCGTTCTTCATGATCCCAGAGCGCTTCGACGCTTTCGCCGCCCCCTTGGAAGAGGGATTCGCCAAGGCCGGCGGCGGCAAGAGCCTGGACAGCTTCGAGGTCGCGCCGTTCATCAACATCGTGGTCGGCGACGATCTCGAGGCCTGTCGGGTGCCGATCAAGCAATCGCTGGCGCTTTATGTCGGCGGCATGGGCGCGCGCGACAAGAACTTCTACAATGATTACGTCAAGCGCCTGGGCTGGGAGGACGCCGCGATCAAGATCCAGGACCTGTTCCTGGACGGCAAGCGCGCCGAGGCGGCGGCGGCGGTGCCCGACGATCTGGTCGATGCCATGGCCCTGGTCGGTCCCAAGGGGCGCATTCTCGATCGGCTCGAGGCCTGGAAGGAGGCCGGCGCCAAGCGCCATGTCGGCTCGCTGCTGGTCGGCGGCGCCTCCAAGGAGGGGCTCGAGCTCCTGGCCGAGGCGGTCCTGTAATCCGGCTCAGCTGTCCGTGCGCGGCGCCCAGGGAATGACCGAGAACGGGACGCCCTCATCCTTGAGTTCGGAGGCTTCCTCGCTGCTCGCCTCGCCGTGGATGTTGCGCTTCTCGGTTTCGCCGTAGTGAATCTTGCGGGCCTCCTCGGCGAATGTCGGCCCCACGTAATCGCTGTTCTTTTCGACCTCGGCGCGCAGTTCCCGCATCAGCGTCATCGCCTTGGCCATGTCCCGCGCCGCGCCGTCCTTCGGCTTGGGCAAGCTTTTGGAGTCGGTCCCGGAACCAATCGAAATATTGGGCGCCATCGGCGCCTTGACGATCTTCGTATTGCCGCAGATCGGGCAGGCGACCTCTTTGCGCCGCACTTGCTTCTCGAACGTCGCGCTGTCCGGAAACCAAGCCTCGAACACGTGATCATCTTCGCATTTGAGGTCGAATACGATCATGCCAGACGGCCCTTCCGAGCGGATTCCCCGCGTTTCAAAAGCAGGGTCACGGCATACATGGCATTCATTCCGGTGTAATTTCAAGCCCTTGCCATGATCGCGCCGCAGTCCGATTCAGCCGCCATCGCGCCCAGCCCCTGGGTGGAACGGTTCGCCGCCGCCATTCCGGCGGGCGGCCCGGTTCTCGATCTGGCCTGCGGCGGCGGCCGCCACACCCGGTTCTTGCTCGCGCGCGGCCACCCGGTGGTCGCGATCGACCGGACCCTAGCCGGCCTGGCCGGACTCGACGATCCGAATCTCGACGCCATCGAAGCCGATCTCGAATCCGGCGCGCCCTGGCCGCTGGCCGATCGCCGGTTCGCCGGCGCGGTGGTCACCAACTACCTCCACCGGCCCCTGCTGACGACGCTGCTGTCGGCCCTCAGCCCCGACGGCGCGCTGATCTACGAGACCTTCGCCCAGGGCAACGAGCGGTTGGGACGCCCCCGCGACCCGGCCTTTCTGCTGGCGCCGGGTGAACTTCTGGAACTGGTCCGCGGCCGGCTCCGGGTGCTCGCCTACGAGGACCTGGTGGTCGACGATCCCAGACCGGCCTGCGTGCAGCGGATTTGCGCCGTGGGTCCCGGGCGTTAGCCGCCGGCTACTCGGCGGCGGCGCGGGCCAGGGCCGGCGCGGCGAACGAGCGGTCATGGGTCAGGCTCGGGACCATGGCCCGGGCTTCGTCGATGCGGGCGAGGTCGAGTGAGGCGGCGATGATCTCGGGCGCCTCGCCGGCCTCGGCCAGAATCTCGCCCCAGGGGTCGATGATCAGGCTATGGCCATAGGTCCGCCGCTTGCCGTAATGGGTGCCGCATTGGGCGGGGGCGAACACGAAACAGCCGGTCTCGATGGCGCGCGCGCGCATCAAGACATGCCAATGGGCGCGGCCGGTGGGCCGGGTGAACGCGGACGGGATACTGATCAGGCGCGCCCCCGCCTGGGCCAGAGTCCGATAGAGATGGGGAAACCTGAGGTCGTAGCAGACGGTCATGGCCAACGGCCCCCACGGGGTCTCGGCCAAGCAGGCGACGTCGCCATGCGCGAAGGTCTCCGATTCCCGGTAGCTCTCGCCGCTCGGCAGATCGACATCGAACATGTGAATCTTGTCGTAGCGGGCCACGACCGCGCCGTGGTCGTCGATCAGGATCGAGCGGTTGGCGAGCCTGTCCGCCGCCGTGCGCACCGCGATCGAGCCCGCCAGCAACCAGACCCCGGCCGCGGCCGCGGCCGCGCGAAAAGCGGCGAGCGCCGGATGGGCCGCCTCCGCCGCCGCTTGCGCGGCGATGATCTTGCCGCCGGCCATCAGCGCCGCGTTCTCCGGCAGCAGCACCAGGCGCGCGCCCGCGGCGGCCGCTTCATCGATCCTCCGGCAGGCGTTGTCGATATTGGCCGCCATGTCGGGCGTCGCGGTGACTTGAACGCAGGCGACGCGGACCCTCTCACTCATGACCCGGCCCCCAACAACCCATCCAACTCCCCGGCGCGGTCCAGGGCCGCCAGTTCGTCCGAGCCGCCGATATGGCGGTCGTCGAAGAAAATCTGGGGAACCGTGCTCCGGCCGCCGGCGCGCGCCACCATCTCCGACCGGCGGCGCGGATGTATCATCACGTCGATCTCCTCATAGGCGACTCCCTTGGCCTTGAGCAGTTTTTTCGCCCGCCAGCAATAACCGCACAACATGCTGGTATAGATCACCACCTCGGCCATGCCGGTCTCCACCTTCGCCCGTCGCGGATTTCGATGTCCGTCTCTGGTCTCGCGCTCCAAGGCTAATCGGCCGTGACCACGCGGGCAAGGGTCAGCACGTCGACCTGGGCGGCGCCGGCGTTCACGATCGCGCGAGCGCATTCGGAGACGGTCGCGCCGGTGGTCTGCACATCATCGATCAGCACCACCCGCCGCCCGGCGAGCGCCGCCGATACTTCACGTGAAACATCGAACGCGCCCTGAACGTTGCGCTGGCGCTGGGCGCGGCTGAGGCCGGCCTGCGACGGGGTCGCACGGCGCCGGCGAACCAGCCGCGGCGCCACCGGCAGCGCCGCCGCGCGGCCGACCGCATGGGCCAGCAGAGCGGACTGATTGTAGCGCCGCGCGAGCAGACGGCGGCCATGAAGCGGCACCGGCGCCACCATATCGGCCTCGGCCAGCAGCGCCCGGCCGGCGCGCCCCAGCCAGGCGCCCAGGGCCGGCGCCAGATGGGTGCGATCACGGTGCTTGAGGCCGATGATCAAGGCGGCGGCGGTCTGGCCGTAGCGCATCACCGCTCGCGCCCGAGCGTAAGGTGGTGGCCAGGCCATGCAGGCGGCGCAGAGACTGTCGGCTCCGAGATCGTACGCGAACGGCAGGCCGCAAGCGACGCAATAGGGCGCGGTGATGAAATCGATCCCGCTCCAGCAGTCGGCGCACAGCCGGCCGGTCGCCTCGACCGACGCGGCGCAGGCCATGCACCGGGGCGGCAGAAGAGCCTCCAGCAGACCGGCCGTCACCGACCGGCCCAGAGCCGAAACATCCGTTACCGCAACCATGGCGAGCGCGCTCCCGGGACCAATGGCGGGTCCGGCCAGGATACGCCATATTGCCACCATGGGCGACGGCATCGAGGTGTTCGACCAGGGCGCGGTCCGCCGGCATCGGGAACGGGCCGCCGCCGGGCTCGGCGAACACGATTTTCTCTTGGTCGAGGTGGCGGAGCGGCTGGCCGACCGGCTTTCGGACGTGAAGCGCCGGTTTCCCTTCGCCCTCGACCTCGGCTGCCATCGCGGCGAGTTCGGCCGCGCGCTGGCCGGGCGCGGCGGCATCGAGACCCTGATCCATTGCGATCCGTCGCCGGCCATGGTCGCCCACGCGCCCGGCCCGCGCCTGGCCGCGGCCGAGGACCGGCTGCCGTTTCGCGCGCCGGCCTTCGATCTCGTCACCAGCGTGCTTTCGCTCCATTGGGCCAACGACCTGCCCGGCGCCCTGATCCAGATCGCCCGTTGCCTGCGTCCCGACGGACTGCTGCTGGCGGCGTTGTTGGGCGGCGAGACCCTGGGCGATTTGCGCCGGGCCCTGGTCGAAGCCGAACTGGCCGAACGCGGCGGCGCCAGCCCGCGCGTCTCCCCGTTCGCCGACATCGGCGATCTGGGTGGATTGTTGCAGCGCGCCGGCCTGGCCATGCCCGTGGTCGATGCCGACACCATCACCGTCACCTACCCGGATGCCTTCGCGCTGATGGCGGATTTGCGCGGCATGGGCGAATCCAATGCGGTCGCCGATCGGGTTCGCCACTTCACCCCGCGCTCGGTCCTGGCGGCGGCGGCGGCGGCCTATGGCGCCCAGCACGGCGATGCCGACGGACGGATTCCGGCGCGCTTCCAGGTTCTCTATCTGACCGCGTGGAAGCCGCATGAGTCCCAGCCCCGCGCGCTGCGCCCAGGGTCGGCCGAGGCGTCCCTGGCCGAGACATTGGAGCCCGGGGCGCACTCTCGTCAGGGGCATAAAAGGGTCTGAAGTTCCCGCACCAGTGGGGCATCGGCGGGCGGCATCGATCGGGCATCCAGGTGCCACGCCGGCACCCAGTCCAGCGCCTGATGCTCCCGCGCGCGCGGGATTCCCGCCCAATGCCGGCAGATCAGCAGCGGCATCAGCAAGTGGAAGTCCGGATAGCGGTGCGAGGCGATGGTGAACGGCACCACTGCATCCACCGCCATTTCGATCCCGAGTTCCTCGCCGAGTTCGCGCGCCGCCGTGATCGCCGGCACCTCGCCGGGCTCGATTTTGCCGCCCGGAAACTCCCACAATCCGGCCATGGCCTTGCCTGGCGGGCGCTGGGCGATCAGCACCCGGTCATCGGCATCGATCAGCGCCGCCGCGCCGACATAGAGCGTCGGCAAGGTCCCCGGTTCCGGCGCCGGTCGCCAATCGCGGCGGTCCAGGCCATGGAAATCCACCGCCGCCGCGCCGCCCCGCGCCGGCAGATGGAGCGAACCCGAGCGCTCGAACCGCAATCCCGATTTTCGCAACACCCGCATCGAGGCCCGGTTGTCATCATGGGCGGCGGCCCAGACCCGACCCACGCCCAGGGTTTGAAAGGCGAGCCCGACCAGGCGCGCGGCCGCCTCGGTCGCGTAGCCCCGGCCCCAGCGATCCCTGCCCAGCCAATAGGCGAGTTCCGCCCCGCCCCGGGTCGCGTCCAGGCCCAAGCTGGCGCTGCCCAGCAACGCGCCGTCGGACCGGCGCTCGACCGCGAACACGAACGCCGCGCCCGCCGCCATATCGGCCCGGGTCCCATCGATCCAGGATTCCGCCGCCAGCGGCCCGAGCGGGTGGGGGATGCGGGCCGTGTGGCGCGCCACCTCCCAGGCCCCGGCCAATTCGGTCAACGCTCTCGCGTCGGATCGGGTGAAACGGCGCAGCGCCAGTCGCTCGGTTTGCAACGGTGCGAAGGTCACGGCGCCCCCGATTGGTCGTGTCAGGAGCGGTAATCGGCGTTGATGTCGATATAGCGGTGGGTCAGATCGCAGGTCCAGACCGTGGCCCGGCCCCGGCCGACGCCCAGATCGACCGCCACCGCGATCTCGCGCCCCGCCATATGGGCGGCGACCGGCGATTCGTCGTAGTCTGGCCGGGCCCGGCCGCCATCGACGATCACGGTGTCGCCGATCCGAATCGTCAGCCGGTCGGGATCGACCCTGGCCCCGGTCTTGCCGATCGCCATGACGATCCGGCCCCAGTTGGCGTCACCGCCAGCGAACGCGGTCTTGACCAGCGGCGATTCGCAGATCGCCTTGGCGACCCGGACCGCGGCCGGCTTCGATGCGGCGCCGGTCACGGTCATCGCGATGAACTTTTCCGCGCCCTCGCCATCGCGAACGATCTGATGGGCAAGATCCCGCATCACCGCCTCGAGCGCCGCGCGGAAGGAGCGCAGCCGGGGATCGGAGAGCCGCGTCGGCGCGGGCTCGATCGGGACCGCGCCGGTGGCGAACAACAACACCGTGTCGCTGGTCGAGGTGTCGCTGTCGACGGTGATCGCATTGAACGTCGCCTGATTGGCCCGATGTAGCATCTTCCGCAGCAAGGGCGCCGGCAGGCCCGCGTCGGTCACGATATAGGCCAGCATGGTCGCCATATTGGGCGCGATCATGCCCGAGCCCTTGGCGATGCCGTTGATCGAGACCTCGCGGCCGTCGATCAGGGCGGACCGGGCGGCGCCCTTGGCAAAAGTATCGGTGGTCATGATGGCGCGCGCGGCGTCATGCCAAGCGCCCGGCGACAGGGCGTCGTGCAATGCCGGCATGGCGGCGGTGACCTTGGCGTGATCGAGCACCTCGCCGATAACCCCGGTCGAGGACACGAACACCTCTTCGCGGCGGCAGCCGACCGCCGCCGCCGCCGCCGCGACCATATGGCGGACCGCGTCGTCGCCGGGCCTGCCGGTGGCGGCGTTGGCGTTGCCGGAGTTGACCACCAACGCTCGCGCCCGGCCCCCGCCCAGGATCGACCGGCACCAATGGATCGGCGCCGAGGCGGTGGTCGAACGGGTAAGGACGCCGGCGACGGTGGTGCCGACGTCGAACCTGGCCAGCATCAGATCGGTCCGGTCGTGATAGCGGATTCCGCAAGCGGTGGTCGCCAGGCGCACGCCCGCGATCGGCGGCAGATCGGGAAATCGCGCGGGCGCGAGAGGAGATTTGGGCGGCATGGGCTTGTGCGGCCCCTGTCCTTGCAATGGCGTAACATGGCCGATGACCGGCGCATCTTGCACGGCTATCGGCCCAGCACAAGCGGCGTGGCGGGGCGATTCAACGAGGCGCGACGGGCCGCGCGTTGACAGGGCT
>CAJWQN010000065.1 GCA_913045505.1 uncultured Rhodospirillaceae bacterium
GCATGCCCCAGGTCGAGGTCACCTTCGATATCGACGCCAACGGCATCGTCAACGTCTCGGCCAAGGACAAGGGCACCGGCAAGGAGCAGCAGATTCGCATCCAGGCCTCCGGCGGCCTGTCCGACGACGACATCGAGCGCATGGTTCATGAAGCCGAGGCCCATGCCGAGGAAGACAAGGCCCGGCGCGAACTGGTCGATAAGCGCAATCATGCCGACGCGCTGATCCACGCCACGGAAAAGTCCCTGTCCGAATACGGCGAGCAAATCGAGGCCGCGGACAAGACCGCGATCGAGGATGCCATCAGCGGCTTGCGCGGGGTCATGGACGGCGAGGATGCCGGCGCGATCCAGGACAAGACCGACGCGTTGCAGCAGGTGTCGATGAAGCTCGGCGAGGCCATATACAAGGCACAAGCCGCCGAGGCCGCCCCGGACGGCGCCGAGGCGGAGCCGGCCGAGACGGACGATTCGGTGGTCGACGCGGACTTCGAGGAAGTCGAGGACGACGACCAGCCCAAGCGCTGAACCCCCAACGCGTTGAACGAGATCGTGCCGCGGCGGTCGCCGGTCACCCGAGGGTAAGCCGCCGATGGCGAAGCGCGACTATTACGAAACGCTGGGCGTGAGCCAATCGGCGGAGGCGGACGAACTCAAGAGAGCCTATCGCGGTCTGGCGATGAAGTTTCATCCCGATCGCAATCCCGATGACCCGGAGGCCGAACAAAGCTTCAAGGAGGTGTCGGAGGCCTACGAGGTGCTCAAGGACGCCGAGAAGCGGGCCGCCTACGACCAGTATGGCCATGCCGCCTTCGACGGCAAGGCCCCCGGCGCCGGGTTCGGGTTTACCGCGTCCAGCTTCGCCGACGTGTTCGACGATCTGTTCGGCGATTTCGTCGGCGGCCGGCGCGGCGCCACTGGCGGCGGCCGGCGCGGCGCCGATCTGCGCTACAACCTCGAAGTGACGCTGGAGGACGCCTATCACGGCAAGTCGGCCACCATCCGCACCACCAGTACGGTGACCTGCGAGCCGTGCGCCGGCAGTGGTGCCGAGAAGGGCTCGAAGCCGATCACCTGCCGGGCCTGCGAGGGCGCCGGCAAGGTCCGGGCGCAGCAGGGTTTTTTCTCCATAGAGCGAACCTGCCCGACCTGCCGGGGCGCCGGCCGCATCATCGAGAATCCGTGCCGTGAGTGCCGGGGCGGCGGCCGGGTCAACAAGGAAAAACAGCTTCAGGTCAACATTCCCAAGGGCGTCGAGGACGGCATGCGGATTCGCTTGACCGGCGAGGGCGAGGCCGGGGTGCGTGGCGGGCCGACCGGCGATCTCTATATTTTTCTGGCCGTGGCCGCGCACCGGCTGTTCAGGCGCGACCGGGCGAACCTGTTCTGCGAAATTCCGTTGTCGATGACCACCGCCGCGCTCGGCGGTACCATCGAAGTGCCGGATCTGTCCGGCGGCCGGTCCCGGTTGACGATTCCGGAAGGGACCCAGAGCGGCCGCCAGTTCCGGCTTCGGGGCAAGGGCATGCCGTCCATGCGCGGCGATGGCATGGGCGATATGGTGGTTCAGGCTCGAATCGAGACCCCGGTCAATCTGACCGCCGAGCAGAAGGAGATTCTGCGCGGATTCGAGAAGGCCGCCGGCAAGGATACCAGCCCGGAGGCCGAAGGCTTCTTCACCAAGGTCAAGGAACTCTGGGACGATCTGCGCGACTGAGTCCGGGCGCGCGGCGCGCGGGCCGGGGAGGGATGTGATGGCGGATGTCGGAATTGGCGTGGTCGGTTGCGCCGGTCGGATGGGAATGACGCTGGTCCGCGAGGTGACCGAGACCGCCGGTTGCCGGCTGGTGGCGGCGATCGAGCAGGCGGGCCATGGCGGCATCGGCGCCGATGCCGGTGTGCTGGCGGGTGCTGGCGCGCTCGATGTCGTCGTCGGCGACGATGCCGGGGCCTTGTTCGCCGCCGCCGAGGTGGTGCTTGAGTTTTCCAGCGCCGAAGCGAGCGTCGCCCATGCCGGGCTCGCCGCCGAGACGGGCACCGCCCATGTGCTCGGAACCACCGGCCTCGATTCGGACCAGCAAGCGGCGCTGGCCGCCGCCGCCGATCGGGCGGCCATCGTCTGGGCGCCCAACATGAGCATCGGCGTCAATCTGGTGCTGGCCTTGGCGGAACGGGCGGCGGCGGTGCTGGATGAGAATTACGACATCGAAATTGTCGAGATCCACCATCGTCACAAGGTCGACGCGCCGTCCGGAACGGCATTGGCCCTCGGCGAGGCGGTGGCGGCCGGGCGCGGGGTGGCGTTGGCCGCGGCCGGCGTGCGTGCGCGCGACGGCATCACCGGCGCGCGGCGGGTCGGCGATATCGGGTTCGCGGTGCTCCGTGGCGGCGACGTGGTCGGCGAGCATACGGTGGTCTTCGCCGCCGACGGCGAACGGGTCGAGTTGGCCCACAAGGCGTCGTCCCGACGGATTTTCGCCGCCGGCGCGGTTCGAAGCGCGCTCTGGGCACGGAACAAGCCGCCCGGCCTCTATGGTCTTCGCGACGTGCTGGGTTTGAACGGCTGAGACGTTGGCGCTCAACACGCCGGTGCTGGTGCGCCGCGGCAATGTTTGAGCGCCGCCGCCAGCGCCCCGGCCAGTTCCACCCGTTCCCCGGCTGACAGAAACGCGCCGACGCTCAGGCGCCGGCCGTGGGAGCTGAGGGTGAGCCGATTGGTATGGGTCGAGGTCTGCTCGAGCTCGACCCGGAGCCAATAAGGCTGAAAATCCCAGGCCTGGACCCGGCCGTTGGGGCTGATCCGCCGGACCGACAGGGCATCGCGGCTCAACCGAACCGTCTCGGTGAGACGGCCGCTCCGATAGCTGAGTCGGAACGCGCCGTATACGAGCACAACATCGAGGCCCAGAAATCCGGTCACGGGCCAGGCGCCCAGAGACAGGAAAATCGCGCCTCCGGTCATGCAGACCGCGCTGATGATGCCCATCAAGATCCAAAAGCCGGCGCGGCCGAGCGACCGGTTCGGGTGAAGCACGGCATCGAACAGGAGTTCGTCGCGGGGCACGGACATGGCACTATGATAAAAGAGCAAGTCGACGAGTCAAAGCGCCGGGCGTAACCCGGTGCCCGGCCAGGGGAGGGCCAAGGGAGGGCCAGGGGGGAAATGCGCAAAGCCGCCATCAGGGACATGTTCGATCGCTTCGCGGCGGCCCTGCCGGCGCCGAAGGGCGAATTGCGCCACGCCGATCCCTACACGCTATTGGTCGCGGTCGTGCTGTCGGCCCAGGCGACGGATGTCGGCGTCAACAGGGCGACGCCGGCCTTGTTCGCGGCCGCCGATACGCCCGCCAAGATGGTGGCCCTGGGCGAGGCGCGGATTCGCGATCTGATTCGAACGATCGGTCTGTATAGAAACAAGGCCAAAAACGTCGTTGCCCTCAGCCAGGCTCTGATCGATCGTTTTGACGGCGCCGTGCCGGCGGACCGCGATTCGCTCGAAACCCTTCCCGGTGTCGGCCGCAAGACCGCCAATGTGGTCCTCAACACGGCGTTCGGCCACCCCACCATCGCGGTCGACACACATTTGTTCAGGGTCGGCAACAGAACCGGCCTGGCGCCGGGCAAAACCCCGCTCGCGGTCGAGCAGGCCTTGGAGAAGGCGGTGCCCGAGGACGCCAAGCGCCACGCCCATCATTGGCTGATTCTGCACGGGCGCTATGTGTGCAAGGCGCGCAAGCCCGATTGCCCGGCCTGCCTGATCGCGGACCTGTGCGCGTTCAAGGGCAAGACCACGCTTGGTCCTTAGGTCCGCGCGCGGCGCAGGGCTTCGAATCGGTGGACCATGATCATGGTGCCGATGATCGGGGCGATCAGATTGACCGCCGGCAGCCAGAAGCAGACCGCGATCGCGACCCCGGCCAGCCAGATACGGATGCGGTTTTGGCGGCGCAATGCCGCCGTCTGCTCCGGGGTGGCACGGCGCAGCGCCACCGCTTCGAAATATTCCCGGCCCAGGAGAAATCCGTTGATCGCGAAGAAGATCAGCAAATTCGCGACCGGCAGCAGCAGGTAGAGTGGCAGCGCCACCAGATTGGCCGCGATCGTCCAAACCAGCAGCTTGACCGCCGCCGCCATTTGCTGGCCCAACGGCACCCCCGCCGTCGGCCCCAGATCGGGGTAGTGACGGCGCTCCACCAATAAGGCGATCCGGTCCTGAAACAGGCTCGCCACCAGGGTCGCGATCGGTGGAAACAGGATCAGGGTCAGCACCACGCCAAGCGCGCCGCCCAGCCAGCCGATGATGGTGTCCAGCCAGCCGATCGAGACCCACGAGATGTTGAACAACACCGCGCCCAAGGCCACCCACAGACCGGCGAAACTGGCGGCGGTCAGCAGCAGCACGCGCCAGATCACGGCCCGCAATTCGGGCTCGAACAACTGGGCGAGTGTCTTGGCCAGGGCCGCGATCATGGCTGCTCGGGGTCACCACGGCCCGATCGGGCCAACATGAAATATCTCCTACCCCTTATATAACATCTCCAGGGGTTGCCGGCCGATCGTTCGGTTGTAATATCGGTGCCATGTGGATCAACCCCTGCGACCGGACCGATCGATGACAGAACCGGCCTTGGCGCGTCCCGAAATCATCGCCAGCCTGGCGGACGTATTTCGCCGCGAGGGCTTTGACGGCGCCAGCCTGTCGCGCTTGTCCGATGCCACCGGGCTCAAGAAGGCGAGCCTCTATTACCATTTTCCAGGCGGCAAGGAGGAGATGGCCGAGGCCGTGTTGGATTCGCTCGGCGAATGGTTCGCCGAGAATCTGTTCGCGCCCCTGCGCGGCCCCGAACCGCCGCTGGAGCGCCTCGGGGCGATGCGCGAGACGCTGAATCGTCATTACCAGGGCGGCGACCAGACCTGCCTGTTCGGGCTCCTGGCCCTGGGCGACACGCGCGATCGGTTCGCGTCTCGGATCGGTGATTTTTTCGGCGGCTGGATCTCCGCTCTGGCCGACCTGCTTACGGAAGCGGATTTCGAACCGGACACGGCGGTGCGCCGGGCCGCCGACGCGGTGATGAACATCGAGGGCGCGCTGATGTTGTCGCGCGCGCTTGGTGACACCGGCCCGTTCCGGCGGGTGCTCCGTCATCTGCCCGAGGTGTTGCTGAGTGCTGGCGCCCCGTTCGAGGGCCAGTTCTGGGAGCCGCCGCGCGCCGAGGATGGTTCGGAGGACATCTCGGAGCCGGAACCGTCCCAACCATCCGAGGTCGAGCCCGAGATGCCCGAGGACATGACCGGGGACTGGCTCGAGGATGTGCCCGATGGGGACGATCTGGCTGCGATGGTTCCGGATCAACCGGCCGTCGTCCAGGATCTCGGCGCCGAGGCCGAGGCCGAGGCCGAGGACGAGGGGGATTGGGTCGAGGAAATCCCCGACGTCGACAATCTCGCGGCCCTGATCGCGGACCAGCCGAAGGTCGAGCAGGATTTGGCCAAACCGGCGGCTCGGGACGAAGATTGGATCGACGAGATCCCGGACCCGGAAGACTTGGCGGCGATGATCCCGGATCGGCCGTTGCCGCCGGACGAGAACGACCTCCCGAACCCCGAACCCGATGATCCACCGGCCCAGTAGCGGCGCGATATGGGGCGTTGCCGCGGCCGCGGTTGGGGCTATGCTGCGCCCCGGCGAACCCCGGCTCGGGCCCCCGGCCGGGCGCCGGCAATTGTTACCGTAATCGAAGGAGGTGGCCCGTGGCCGAGCCTGAAATCGACGTCGTCGCCATCGGCAACGCCATTGTCGATGTGCTGTCCCAAGCCGATGACGGGTTTCTCGAGACCCACGGTCTGGCCAAGGGCGTGATGACCTTGATCGATGCGTCCGGGGCGGAAGGTCTCTACGCGGCGATGGGTCCCGGCGTCGAGATGTCGGGCGGCTCCGCCGCCAACACGGTCGCCGGCCTGGCTTCGTTCGGCGGCAGCGCCGGCTTTATCGGCAAGGTCCGCGACGACCAGCTCGGCGCGGTCTTCAGCCACGACATCCGGTCTCTCGGCGTCAGCTTCACCACCGCGCCGGCGACCGAGGGCGCCGCCACCGCGCGCTGCCTGATTCTGGTGACCCCGGATGCCCAGCGCACACTGAACACCTATTTGGGCGCCTGCACCGTGCTCGGCCCGGATGATATCGATCCGGAAACGATATCGGCGGCCAAGGTCATCTATCTGGAGGGTTATTTGTGGGATCCGCCGGGCGCCAAGCAGGCGTTCCGCAAGGCGATGGATATCGCTCGCAAGGCCGGGCGCAAGGTTGCGCTGTCGCTGTCGGACCCGTTTTGCGTCGATCGGTATCGCGAGGAATTCCATGCCCTGGTCACCGATGGCGTGGATCTGCTGTTCGCCAACGAGGCCGAGCTGATATCGCTCTACGAGGCCGAGAGTTTCGACGAGGCCCTGCAGCAAATTCGCGGCCATTGCGAGGTCGCGGCCCTGACCCGGGGCGACAAGGGCTCGGTGGTGGTCAGTGGCGACGAGGTTCATGTGATCGACGCCGAGCCGGTGGCGCGCCTGGTCGATACCACCGGCGCCGGTGATCTCTACGCGGCCGGGTTCCTGTTCGGCTACACCCAGGGCGAAGATCTGGCCCGCTGTGGCCGGTTGGGCGGCCTCGCGGCGAGCGAAGTGATCAGCCATTTCGGCGCCCGGCCCGAGACACCGCTCAAGGCGCTGCTCTGACCAGCGTCACCCGATCCCGGATCCGGCCGCGCTGGCGGGACGCGCTGGCCGTCTACCGTCACCCGCGGGTGATCGGGATGACGTTTCTGGGTTTTTCCGCCGGCCTGCCGTTCCTGCTGGTGTTCTCGACCCTGTCCGCCTGGCTCCGCGCCGAGGACGTCAGCCGGACCGCGATCGGTTTTTTCAGTTGGGTCGGCATCACCTATTCGATCAAGTTTTTCTGGGCGCCGGTGGTCGATCGGCTGCCCTTGCCGGGGCTGACCCGGCGCATGGGGCGCCGCCGCGGCTGGATGCTGATCGCGATGGTCGGGATCGGCGCCGGGCTGGCCGGAATGGCGGGCGTCGACCCGGCCGGGAACCTGACCGCCATCGCCCTGTTGGCACTGCTGGTCGCGTTCAGCTCGGCGACCCAGGACATCGCGGTCGATGCCTACCGCATCGAGGCCGTCGCCCCCGACCTTCAGGGCGCGATGGCGGCGACCTATCAGCTCGGCTATCGGATCGCGCTGCTGATCGCCGGCGGCGGCGCCCTGTTGCTCGCCGACGCCGCCGGCTGGGCGGTGGCCTATACGGTCTTGGCCAGCCTGACCCTGGTCGGTATCGCCACCGTGTTCGTGATCCGCGAGCCCGATGCCCACCCGAACGCGGCTTCCGCCGCCGATGAGGCGCGGGTGGTCCGATTTCTCGAAGACAGCGCCCATCTGCCGCCCCGGCTGCGCGGGCTCGGCGCCTGGTTCATCGGCGCCGTGGTCTGCCCGTTCACGGATTTCTTCACCCGCAACGGCCTGATGGCGCTGGTCATTCTGCTGTTCGTGGGCACGTTTCGGATCAGCGATCTGCTGATGGGGGTGATGGCCAATCCGTTCTATATCGACCTCGGCTTCACCCTCACCGAGATCGGCCTGATCATCAAGATTTACGGCACCTTCGCGACCATCGCCGGCGCCATTCTCGGCGGCGTGCTGGTCGCCCGCTACGGCATCATGCGGCCCCTGCTGCTGGGCGCGGTGCTGTTGGCGCTGACCAATATGCTGTTTGCCCTATTGGCGGTGATCGGCCCGGACCTGTGGATGCTGACCCTGACCATCAGCGCCGACAATTTGAGCGCCGGCCTGGCCGGGACCGTGTTCATCGCTTATTTGTCGAGCCTCACCAATACCGCCTATACGGCCACCCAATATGCCCTGTTCTCCTCGTTGATGACCTTGCCCGGCAAGTTTCTGGGCGGCTTTTCGGGCATGGTCGCCGATGCCGCCGGTTACGTTGATTTCTTTCTCTACGCTTCCGCCGCCGGGGTCCCGGCCATCCTGTTGGTGCTATACCTGTTGCGGCGGGAAACATCGCCGGCATCATAGGCCGAGGGGAACGACATGCGGATCGGGGTGCCCAAGGAGATCAAAGACCAGGAATACCGGGTCGGACTGGTCCCGGCGAGCGTGCGCGAACTGGCCCATCACGGCCATGCGGTGACGGTCGAGACCAATGCCGGCCATGCGATCGGGCTCGACGACGCCGACTATGCCGACGCCGGCGCCACGATCGCGGGGGACGCGGAAACCGTGTTCGCCGAGGCCGAACTGATCGTCAAGGTCAAGGAACCCCAGCGCCGGGAATGCGCGATGCTGCGCCAAGGCCAGGTCCTGTTCACCTATCTCCATCTGGCGGCCGACGCCGACCAGACCGCGCGGCTGGTCGAGTCCGGAGTGACCGCGATCGGCTACGAGACCGTGACCGACGCCGATGGCCGGCTGCCGCTGCTGGCGCCCATGAGCGAAGTCGCCGGGCGGATGGCGATTCAGGCCGGCGCTCATTGCCTGGAAAAGGCCCAGGGCGGGCGCGGCCTGTTGCTCGGGGGCGTGCCGGGCACGGCGGCGGCGCGGGTGGTGATTCTGGGTGGCGGCGTGGTCGGCACCAACTCGGCGCGCATGGCGATGGGCGTGGAGGCCAGGGTCACGGTCCTCGACAAGTCGCTCGCGCGCTTGCAGCAGCTCGATCTCCAGTTCGGGCCGATCCTCAACACCATCTACGCCACCGTCGACGCGATCGAAACCCTTGTCACCGGGGCCGATCTGGTGGTCGGCGCGGTGCTGGTGCCCGGCTCGGACGCGCCCAAGCTGATCACCCGGGCAATGGTCGCGGCCATGCGCCGGGGCACGGTGATCGTGGACGTGGCGATCGATCAGGGCGGTTGCGCCGAGACCAGCCGCCCGACCACCCATACCGAGCCCACCTACACCGTCGATGACGTGGTTCACTATTGCGTCACCAACATGCCCGGCGCGGTCGCGAGGACCTCGACCTTCGCGCTCAACAACGCGACCCTGCCCTATGTGGTGAGCTTGGCCGACGAGGGCTGGCGCCAGGCGCTGACCGGGAACAGCCATTTCCTCGACGGCCTCAACGTTCACGCCGGGCGGATCACCCACCCGGCGGTGGCGGAGGCCCTGGGCCTGGACGCGATCCCGGCCGCCGAGGCCCTCGGCGCCGGGCCATGATAGGGGGCCGCGATCAGGCGGCCAGGACTGTCGCTCGAGTCCCTGCTCCGATCGCAAACCGTTATCGTGGCGCGCCGGAAGCCGCCACGGATGCTCAACCGCCGCCGGGTTCACGGTCGTCTCCGCGGTTTGCAGGGCCTCTTTGTCGGCGGCCGCCGGGTTACCGCCCGGCGCCCTTCGCGCGCCAGCACCGCCAGCCGGCGCCGTCATCGACATCGGCCAATGTCTCCAGGGTCGCGACCCGGAAACGGGTTCCGATATTGGCCCGAGTCTCGGCCAGGGCACGGGCGCTCGACCAGGTCACGTTGTCGAACGGCACCACCAGGGCCGGGCGGCGGCGGAACCCGACCAGCCAGTAGCCGCCGTCCGAAGCGGGGCCGAACACGACCTCGGCGCGCCTCAGGGCCCGGAACGCGGCGGCGACGTGACCGGCATCGAGGTCGGGAATGTCGCTGCCTACGATCACCACCGGCCCCGGCGGCAGCCGGCGCAACGGCCGCGCCATGCGGGCGCCGAGATCGCCGGCGCCCTGGGCCAGGCGCGGCGGATGCCGGGGCCAGAACCGCCCCTTGCGGGCGAACCGATCGGGCGTGACCGCCAGCCAACAGAGCCAGCGCCGGTCGCGGCCGAGCCTGTGGATCAGGCGCCGGCTGGCGGCGCGGTAGAACCGCCACGCCGCGCCGCGCCCGATCGCCTTGGCCAAGCGGGTCTTGACCGCGCCCAGGCGCGGGGCCTTGACGAAGATGACCAGATGCGGGCGCGGCGTCATCCGTAGAGCCGGGCGAGAAGGCGCGGCGGCACGCCCAGGAAATAGAGGCCCAGACACAACAGGTTGCGCGCGCCCCGCGCGGCGATGCCGGCGCGGTGGTAGCGGATACCGGAGGTCAGTGCCGGCGGGTCCAGGATGGTCAGGCGCGCCCGGCCGATTCGTCTGACCAAGGCCACGTCCTCCATGATCGGCAGGTCCGGGAAGCCACCGAGATCATCGTAGAGCGCGCGCCCGATCAGCAGGCCCTGATCGCCATAGGGCAGACCCAACCGGCTCCGCCAGGCGACCGCCGCCTCGAGCCCGCGCGCCATCGCCCCGTCGAGATCGACGGCGTAACGAAACGCCGCCGCCTTCCGGCCATTGGCGGGATCACGGACAAAGGCCGCCACCGCTTGCGCCCACCCCACCCCGAGCCGGGTATCGGCGTGGAGAAACAGCAACCAATCGCCCCGCGCCGCGCGCGCTCCCGCCGCCAGTTGCGGGCCGCGCCCGGGTTGGGCGGCGGCGACTCTGGCGCCGTGGGCCTCGGCGATCGTGAGGGTCTGGTCCACCGAGCCGCCGTCGGCGATGACGATCTCGCAGCTGGCTCCGGCCAGGGCGGCCAGCGCGAGCGGCAAGGTGGCCGCCGCGTTCAGGGTCGGGATCACCACGCTCAACCCATTCGGAGCCGGGAAAGCGGCGCCATCGCGATGCGCAAAGTTCTTGATATGTTCTGTCCCTGTGCTATGATAGGGCCATGAATGTGCTGCTCGAACATCGGGTGCGCAAGGGTCGCGGCGCGGCGAGCAATCGCGGCGGCCGATTCGAGACCGAAACCCACGAGCCGATCGACGACGGCTGGGGCGGGCTGGACCAGCCGCCGGCGCCGCTGCGGACCACGGTCGCGATCGATGCCAGCCGCGGGGTGATCACGCGCAACCGGTCCCCGGATCTCGGCTTCGATCGATCGATCAATCCCTATCGGGGCTGCGAGCATGGCTGCGCCTACTGCTACGCCCGCCCGAGCCATGCCTATCTCGGTCTGTCTTCGGGGCAGGATTTCGAAAGTCGGCTGTTCGCCAAGCCCGACGCGGCGGCCCTGTTGCGCGCCGAGCTGGCCAAGCCCGGCTATCGCTGTCGGATGATCGCGCTGGGCACCAACACCGATCCCTATCAGCCGGTTGAACGGCAACACCGGATCACCCGCTCGATCCTGGAGGTCCTGAGCGAATGTGATCATCCGGTCGGTATCGTGACGAAATCGGCGCTGGTGGTGCGCGACATCGACATTCTGGCGGCGATGGCGGCGCGCAAGCTGGCAAAGGTCGTGATCTCGGTGACCACGCTCGACCGCCGCCTCGCCAACCGATTGGAGCCGCGCGCGGCGTCGCCCGAGCGCCGGCTTGGCGCTCTGCGCGCGCTGGCCGAGGCGGGCATTCCCACGGCCGTGATGATCGGCCCGGTGATCCCCGGCCTGACCGAGGTCGAGATCGAATCGATCCTGGCCGCCGCCGGCCAGGCCGGTGCCCGGGAATGCGCCTATATTCTGCTGCGCCTGCCGGCGGAGGTGAAGGGCCTGTTCGAGGAGTGGCTAGGGGTCCACGCGCCGGGCAAAGCGGCCCGGGTCATGGCCCTGGTCCGCGACACCCGCGGCGGCAAGACCTATGATTCCCGGTTCGGCTATCGCCAGCGAGGCACCGGCGCCTTCGCCGAGATCATCGCCCAGCGCTTTGCCACCGCCGCCCGCCGCCACCGGTTCAACCGGGCGCCGGCGCGGCTCGACACGAGCAGCTTCCGCGCTCGGGCCCGGAGCGGCCGCCAAGGCGAGCTGTTTTAAATCCCTCGGGTCCAAGACGGCCGCCGCCGCCGGCTCTATACTGGCGGCCAGGATGGCGGCACGGGAGTCTTCGGAGCCCGATTTCGCGCTCGAAACCGCGCTCGAGGGCCGGGTCTGCGGAATCGACGAGGCCGGGCGTGGCCCGCTGGCCGGACCGGTCGCGGCGGCGGCGGTCATCCTAGACCGCGGCTCCATTCCGGCCGGGATCGACGATTCCAAGCGGCTCACGCCCCGGCGGCGGGTGGTGCTTCATGATCGCCTGACCCGCGAGGCGACGGTCGGGATCGGTCTCGCCAGCGTCGCCGAAATCGACGCTCTCAACATTCTCAACGCCACTTTGCTGGCGATGCGCCGGGCGGTCGCGGCGCTGCCATTGGCCCCGGCGACGGCGCTGGTCGACGGCAATCGGGCGCCGGAACTGCCATGCACGGTGCGCACGCTCGTCGGCGGCGACCGCCGATGCCTGTCGATCGCGGCGGCCTCGATCGTCGCCAAGGTAACCCGGGATCGGATCCTGGCCGCGCTCGCCG
>CAJWQN010000066.1 GCA_913045505.1 uncultured Rhodospirillaceae bacterium
CCGAATCGATCTGGTCGCCGCCAGCCACAACGAGGAAGTCTACACCATCGCCTGCACCGCCCCGCCGACCCGGTTCGTGGCGGTGCGCTGTTCGCGCGCCAGCGCCGCCGTCCCGACCCGCCCGCCGTTCTGGTGCCAATATGTCGCCCGCGCCGGCTTGGCGCCTGGCATACGATGAGTCTGTTCCGCGGGCGGCGGATCAGGCGATCGGACTCACCGATCGTTACCGAAGCCTTCCCCCTTGATGGGGGCGGGGTTGGATGGGGATGAACGGCTTGCGCCGGTGCCGCCCGCCGGGTCGGCCTCATTCAATCCCGATCGCCTCGGCGGGATATCCGGGTCAGTTGTTGCCCCGAGCCAGCTCGGCGAACTGGTCGAGCTTCGGCAGCGCCTCGTCGGCGCCCACCGTGGGCAGCATGAGCACCGCGCGGGCGATGCCCCCGTCACGCAGTCGGGCCAGAATCTCGGGCTTGGGCGGGGCGGCGAAGGCGGTGACCGGAATCCGGTCGGGATCGCGGCCGGCCTCTGTCGCCATGTCACGGAACTGGGGCAGCAGGTCCACGATGTCCTGTTCGCGGCTGCTGATCGGCATCCATTCGTCGCCATAGGCCACCGCGCGCCGGGCGCCATAAGGGAAGTTGCCGCCCATGATGATCGGGGGATGAGGCAACTGGGCCGGCTTGGGCCAGGCCATCATCGGCTCGAAATCGACGAATTCGCCATGATATTCGGCTTTCTCTTCGGCCCAGATCACCTTCATGGCTTCGATCCTTTCGGCCATCAGCTTGTAGCGGGTCTTGAAGACGGTGCCATGGTCGGCCATCTCCTCGGCGTTCCAGCCGCCGCCGACGCCGAACAGGAACCGGCCGCCCGATATCCGGTCCAGGGTCGCGATCTCCTTGGCGAGCTGGATCGGATCGCGCTGGACGACCAGGCAGATGCCGGTGCCGAGCTTCAGCGTCGTGGTCGCCGCCGCCGCCGCGCCCAGGGCCACGAACGGGTCCATGGCGTCGTAATAGGGCTTGGGCAGCTCGGCGCCGCCGCCCCAGGGCGACTTGCGCGAGGCCGGAATGTGAGAATGTTCGGGCAGCAGCAGGCATTCGAACCCGCGCGCCTCGACCGCCTCGGCCAGCGCCGCCGGTCCCATCGAATAGTCGGTGACGAACGTGGCGATCCCGAAATCCATGCCCCTACTCCCCTCATCGTTGATATCGTGTCGAAACCGCGGCGGGCACGGAACGCCACGTTCCCCCGGCCGAGGCCGGCGGAATGTTACGACGGCCCGGCAGGTCTCTCAAGGCGCGGGCGGCGCCCCGGCTCAGGACGAAGGATCGGGCGGTGAAATCAGGCACGGCAGGTCGCGCTGATGCAACCGCGCGCAGACCCGCCGGGCCTGATCTTCGGACAAGCCGACCTGGCGCGCCCGGTAGAGGGTGCCGTGCTCGTCGGACACGGCGATGATCCGGCGCTGGGTCCCGGCCAGGAGATCGGGTAGAATCTCGAGGGTGTGATCGAGCGTGCGGGCGGCGGCGGGCTCACGGGAGAATGCGCCCACTTGGACACCCCAGGCGCGCTCTTCGGGAGGTGACGTCTCGGCGCCGGAGGCGGCGCGGGCGCGCGGGATCGCGATATAGCTGGACAACGCCTCGCCGACGGCGGCGGTCGCCCGGCCGAAGCCAGCGCCCAAACGGTCGGGCGGGTCGGCCGCCAGCGGCCTCGGATCGTCGGGATCGGGCTTGTGGCGCGGCCGGGAGACCGCGGCGAACAGCACCTCGTTGCGAGCGACGGTCACGAACGCCCGGTCGAGCAGCCGGCGCATCTGATTGTCGCGGCGGCGCGCGGTGCGCCCGCCCATGACCACGGCAATAACGTGATGGCCATCACGGCGCGCGGAGGCCGCGAGATTGTAACCGGAGGCATTGGTATACCCGGTCTTGATGCCGTCCACCCCGGACACCCGGCCGAGCAGGTTGTTGTGATTGCGATAGGTCCGGCCACGGTAGCTGAACGACCGAATCGAAAAATAATGGGCGAAGTGCGGAAAATCAGTGTAAATCGCCCGCGCCAGCACGCTCAGATCGCGGGCCGTGGTGCGCTGGCGGCGGTCGGGTAGACCCGAGGCGTTGCGGAAGGTGGTATCTGTCATGCCCAGCTCGCGCGCGCGGGCGGTCATTCGCTCGGCGAAGCCGGCTTCCGTACCACCCAGCCATTCGGCGATCACCGTCGCTACGTCGTTGGCAGATTTGGTCGTGAGCGCCAGGATCGCGTCGTTGAGCATGATCTCGTCGCCGGGCTTGAAGCGCAGCTTCGAAGGCGGCCGACCGGCCGCGTGCCTCGAGACCGGCAGCATGTCGGTCAAATGCCGCTCGCCACGGTCGAGAGCCTCGAACACCAGATAGAGGGTCATGATCTTGGTCAGCGACGCCGGATAATTGAGGGTCCCGGCGTTGGTCTGATGCAGGATCGCGCCGGTGTCGACGTCGATCACGTAGGCGGCGTAGCGTGCCTGGACCGGCGCGCCGGCCCAGAGCGCCAGGATGGCGGCAAGCGCCCCGCGGCCGACCCAGCTGGCTGCGCGGCCGAGCCACGCCTTGGTGCGAATGAGAGTCCCGTCGATCTCCGCCAATCCGACCTCGCCGTCCGCAAGAATTCACCCGGCCACCGCCGCGGTCCGCGGTTGATTCCAACCCGCGCGGCTCCGGAAACGTCGTCTCTATTCTATAACTTGTCTGGGGTCGGGCTGTAAAGTCTCGGATTGGCCTGTAAACGAGATGTAAATCAACGCGACTTGGTCCACCGGATAAGATTTGGCGCGACGCTCTGCTTGAGAGAGTCGTCGCGACCCCGTCGGGCACCCGATTCGAGGACTGATTCGTCTTGTGGAAATTGCCCGCCGCCCTGATTCCGCCACGATTCGCGGACCGTTGCTCATTTTTTGCTCCACTGCCCCGAGAGCCGCGCGACCGCGGTTGGCGGCGATGCACAAATATTCGATTGTGCGTTGCACAATTTCCTTGACAAAGGGTGGGGTGCCGGAATATTCCCTTATGTTGCATTGCAGCATATCCGGGTCCGCGGCAGGTGTGGCGGGCGCTGGCGGCGAAGCGAAAAGGTGACGCAGGATGAGCACGAACACGGGCAGGGACAGAACCAAGGGATCCAAGCCAGCCGAAATCGGCGGCGGCCCGGCGGGCGCGAAGCCCGTCGCCAAAGTGGCGGCCAAACCGGTATCGAAACCCGAATCCGCCAGCGGCCGCGCCAATCGCGCGCCGGCGACGATGGAAACGAAGGAGCAAACGATGAACAACGGAAACGATACGTTCGCGGACAACACGCGGCGCATGATCGAGCACGGCAACAAGAACGCCGAGGCGCTGATCGAGGCGAGCAAGATCGCCGCCGGCGGCGCCGAGGAAATCGCCCAGGAGCTGGCGCGTTACCTCGGGACCTCGATGGAGGACGGGCTTGCCACCTCGCAGGCGCTGCTCGGCTGCAAGGACCCCAAGGAAATGGTCGAACTTCAGGTCGGCCATGCTCGCAAGACCTTGGACGTCTGGATGACCGAGGGCACCAAGCTGTCGGAAATCTCGCTCAAGACCATGACCGCGGCGTTGACCCCGCTCACCGCCCAGTTCAACAGTGCGATGGAGCGGATGGTCCGGCCATCGGTCTGACTGACCCTCGACCGGCGGGGCCGCATAGCCGGCCCCGGCCCGAACGGCGGCCCGGCACCTCGAGGTGCCGGGCCGTTTTCGTGCCATTACACCGACGGATGGCGGTGTCTCGGAACCCGCGCGCGGTTAATTTCTCGGTCAGGGCTTTAATTGGACGTTAGAAGTTAGATATTATCTTGTTGAGCATCGGGGCCGCTGGTCGGGTTCGCCGCCGCGGCCGGTCCGATGAGATCGAGTTCGGGAGCTGTCCGAGTTACGCCGTCGATGAGCAACAATCGGGATAACGGTCGGGATCTGGACGCGGATCGGGACAACCGTCTCGGCACCAACGTCGTCGCGCGCACCAAACCGAAGGTCAAGAAGCCTTCCATGTACAAGGTGCTGATGCTGAACGACGATTACACGCCCATGGAGTTCGTGGTCTATTGCCTGGAGCGGTTTTTCCGCAAGGGGCGGGAGGACGCGACCCGGATCATGCTGCACGTCCACCAAAAGGGCGTCGGCATCTGCGGGGTTTATTCCTACGAAGTCGCGGAAACCAAGGTCACCCAGGTGATGGATTTCGCGCGTCAGAATCAGCATCCGCTGCAATGCACATTGGAAAAGGACTGACCGCGCCGGCGCCCGCGCTGGCGGTCTGAACACGCCATGCTGTCCAAAGCCCTGGAAGAAAGCCTCCACCGCGCTCTGGCCCTGGCGAATGCGCGCGATCACGAATTCGCCACCCTCGAGCATCTGTTGCTGGCCCTGACCGAGGATCGGGACGCGATCTCGGTGTTGCGGGCCTGCGGTGTCGATGTCGCCAGGCTGCGGAAGTCGCTGGAGACGTTCGTGGCCGAGCAATTGAGCGGCCTGGCGCTCGAAGGCGGCGCGACCGACGCCAAGCCCACCGCGAGCTTCCAGCGGGTCATTCAGCGCGCGGTCCACCACGTCCAGATGTCCGGGCGCGAAGAGGTCACCGGCGCCAACGTCCTGGTCGCGATCTTCTCGGAACGGGAATCCCACGCCGTGTTCTATTTGCACGAGCAGGACATGACCCGCCTGGACGCGGTGAGCTATATCAGCCATGGCATTGCCAAGGCACCGGAGATGGGCGAACAGCGCTCGCCGCGGGGTTCCGAGGAAGATGAGGACGGAGATGGCGAGAAGACCGTCAAGCAGGGCAACGACGCGCTTCAGGCCTACTGCGTCAATCTGAACGAAAAAGCGCGCGCAGGGCGCATCGATCCGTTGATCGGCCGCGAGGCCGAGGTCGAGCGCACCATCCAGGTGCTCTGCCGGCGGTCCAAGAACAACCCGCTCTATGTCGGCGAATCCGGGGTCGGCAAGACCGCGATCGCCGAGGGCTTGGCCCGGCGCATCGTCCACGCCCAGGTCCCCGAGGTGCTGCGGGACGCCACCATATTCGCCCTCGACATGGGCTCGCTGCTGGCCGGCACCCGCTATCGCGGCGATTTCGAGGAGCGGGTCAAGGCGGTGCTGGCCGAGATCGAGAATTTCGACGGCGCGGTTCTGTTCATCGACGAGATTCACACCGTGATCGGCGCGGGCGCCACCTCGGGCGGCGCCATGGACGCCTCGAACATGCTCAAGCCGGCGCTCCAGTCGGGCGGGCTGCGCTGCATCGGCTCGACCACCTACAAGGAATACCGGGGCTATTTCGAGAAGGACCGCGCCCTGGTGCGCCGGTTCCAGAAAATCGACATCAACGAGCCCTCGATCGCGGACGCGGTCAAGATCATGCAGGGGCTCAAGCCCTATTACGAGGACTATCACGGGGTCCGCTACACCGCCGAGGCGCTGCGCACCGCGGTCGAGTTGTCGGCCCGCTATATCGGCGACCGCAAGCTCCCCGACAAGGCCATCGACGTGATCGACGAGGTCGGCGCCGCCCAGGCGCTTCTTCCCGAGAACAAGCGCAAGAAAATCATCGGCGCCCGCGATGTCGAGGCGATCATCGCCAAGATGGCCCGCATCCCGCCGAAACGGGTCTCGAAGGATGATCGCTCGATGCTGGAAAGCCTGGAGCGCGACCTGAAAATGGTGGTGTTCGGCCAGGACCGGGCGATCAGCGCTCTGGGGAGCGCGATCAAGCTGTCGCGCGCGGGCCTGCGCGAGCCCGAAAAGCCGATCGGCAACTATTTGTTCTCCGGGCCCACCGGCGTCGGCAAGACCGAGGTCGCGCGCCAGCTTGCCCACGCCATGGGCATCGAGCTGATCCGCTTCGACATGTCCGAATACATGGAGCGTCACACGGTCTCGCGGCTGATCGGCGCGCCCCCAGGCTATGTCGGCTTCGATCAGGGCGGGATGCTGACCGACGCGATCGACCAGCATCCCCACGCCGTGCTGCTGCTCGACGAGATCGAGAAGGCCCATCCGGACCTGTTCAATATCCTGCTCCAGGTGATGGACCACGGCAAACTCACCGACCACAACGGCAAGCAGGTCGATTTCCGCAACGTGATCGTGATCATGACCACCAACGCCGGTGCCGCGGATCTCGCCAAGCCGGCCATGGGTTTCGGCCGCGAGGAGCGTTTGGGCGACGACGAGGACGCGATCAAGCGCATGTTCACGCCCGAGTTCCGCAACCGGCTCGACGCGGTGATCGGCTTCAACAGCCTGCCGCCCGAGGTGGTGACCATGGTGGTCGAGAAGTTCATCGCCCAGCTCGAGGCCCAGCTCGCCGACCGGGCGGTGACCATCGCGCTCACCGACGACGCCCGCCAGTGGCTGGCCGACCGGGGCTACGACAAGCTCAACGGCGCCCGGCCCCTGGCGCGGGTGATCCAGGAGCACATCAAGAAGCCGCTCGCCGAGGACCTTCTGTTCGGAGATTTGACCAAGGGCGGCCATATCGCGATCTCGGTCGCGGACGGCAAGCTCGCCTTCGCCATCGAGCGCCCCGCCAAGGCGGCCAAGGGGCCTGCCGGCGACCGCGATGGCGGCGATACCGGCAGGGTCCCCGAACCCGCGAGCTGACAAACACGCCCGGGCCTGGATGCGCGTCCTTGTGGCGGTGCGATAACCGACATATGGAAAACTCGTCGCGCGCGATCGGATCCGCGCGAACGCGATGATCTGGGCTTCGGGCCGCGGCCGGTCCCTCTGAATCGCGACCCGCGATCCCCGCCGGCCCATCAGCCAGGGCGATCGTTCGAAATCAAGGATTTCGCGGTCGGC
Organism: uncultured Rhodospirillaceae bacterium; assembly: GCA_913045505.1. Lineage (GTDB taxonomy): Bacteria > Pseudomonadota > Alphaproteobacteria > UBA7887 > UBA7887 > CAJWQN01. Next base: position 6,861 of record CAJWQN010000066.1, read on the forward strand.
CGAACTCCGGTTCGACAGCACCCGCATCCGAGCCCTGCATTCCGCCCTGATCGTCTCGGTGAACCGGTCGCACCGTGAGACGTTCAGGGCCAAGTCTGGCGTCGGTGGACGCCTTCGCCGGCATTGGCATGGCCGAACTCGATAAGGTTGGGTGCGGTGTCGATTGTTTTTAACAAAGGGGTCATTGTGCTTTGCTTGCCTAATTTCCTGCGTGACCCATTTCGCACAATGTCACTCCCGAACACGGATAGACTGCCGTGGCGCTTAAAAAATAGAATGACCCGAGCGTCGGGACGCCGGCGGGGAGTTGCGGATGGAAGAGCCGTACGGTGAAGGGCTAGCCACCCACACCGGCCGCGAGTCATGCGTCTGGCCTCCGCGAGGGTGTAGGCGAAGCGTTGACAGGGGTACATGCGGGCTGAGTATTGAGCCGCGAAAGAGTATGCATCCGAGGCGCCGACCCTGTGGGTCAATGGGGAAGGCAACACGGGCGGGCGCGCGTTGGCGAGTGCCCGGACCGGTCTCGCGTGGTCGTAGACCCCGTGCACGCATGGAAACTCCTTGCACGGAAACCGGGAGATCTCTCGTCCGGCCATCCTGGGGATGGGATGGTCCGCATCGGGAAGGTCCGAGGGGCCGCAGCCGATGATGCACGGGCGGGAGAAGTCTGACTCCTCCATAGTACCTGGGAAGCCTGCGAACAAGGCCGGGGAACCGGCGGCGGAGCCGGTGGAGGGAAGGGAGGGGGCCGAGGGGAACGCGGCCCAGCAAAGCGGGTGCCGGACACAGACCCGGGAACGCCTGTCACAGGCGCTGGGGCGCGTACGAGAAGCCTGGCCAAGCCATCGCTTCTACGTCAGCCACCCAAGGCAGGAGCCCGGTGCGTTAGCAGCGCACGCCGGGATCTGCGCGGGGGGCGCGGGGTAACCCGCGTCCCTACCGCAGTGTAGCAAATCGAGAGTCGGCCGCAATCTGCAGCAACTCACGGTAGATGTAGTCCACCATCGCTAGTGTAGCAAATCGAGAGACGGCCGCAATCCGCAGCAGGCACCGCGGGGTGGGGTCTGGTGTGGCGAGTGTAGCAAATCGAGAGACGGCCGCGATTCGCGGCGTGCACAACGTCTCGGCCTGGGCGTAGACCAGTGCAGAAAATCGCGGACCAACCGCGGCAGCAGCGGGGGGCGCTCCGTCGATGGCCGGGGGCGTTCGAGGGCGTCCGCGGGCGGAGGTGGCTGGACAGGGGTGGCGGGGGTTTGCCATTCTGCGCCCGCGCGCCCGCGCGCCCGCCTGTCATCGTAGGCGCGAGATATGTTTGCCGGGGCCGCTTCGGGTGTGGGGCGGGGGCCGGCGCTTCTGGACAACCTTGCTGGATGAGAAGGCAGGCGATGAATCTGATTACCGGGCGATCCGCGTTTCTGTCGCTCTTGAAGGACGAGGGGGTGACCCATCTGTTCGGCAATCCGGGCACGACCGAGTTGCCGATCATGGATGCGCTGCCCGATCATCCCGATCTCACTTATGTGCTCGGGCTTCAGGAATCGGTGGTGGTGGCGATGGCCGACGGGTTTGCCCGCGCCTCCGGCAAGCTCGCCGCCTGCAACGTTCACGTCGCGCCCGGGCTCGGCAATGCCATGGGCGCGCTGTTCAACGCCAAATTCACCGGCTCGCCGATGATCGTCACCGCCGGCCAGCAGGAGCAGGGCCACGGCCTGACCGAGCCGCTGCTCTATGCGCCGCTGGTGCCGATCGCGGCGCCGCTGGTCAAATGGGCGACCGAGGTGACGCGCCTGGAGGACTTGCCGCGCATCGTCCGCCGGGCGGCCAAGGTCGCGACCACGCCGCCGACGGGGCCGGTGTTCATCTCGCTGCCCGGCGATATCCTCAATGCCGAGGCCGGGATCGACCTGGGCCGGCGGACCCGGGTCGATGCCCGCGCCCGGCCCAGCGACGGCGCGCTTCGGTCACTGGCCGAGCGCCTGTGCGCGGCCGAGAATCCGGCGATCGTCGCCGGCGACGAGGTGGTCACATCGGATGCCTTCGCCGACATCGCGGTGTTGGCCGAGACCCTGGGCGCGCCGGCCTGGCAGCAGACGGTTCCCTACGGCGCCCATTTCCCGTCCGAGCATCCGGCGTTCATGGGCGCGCTGACCCGCGATCAGGCCCAGGTGCGGCGCACTCTCGAAGCCCATGACCTTGTGTTGTTCGTCGGCGCCGACGTGCTTCGGATGTCGGTCTGGAGCCCGGTCGAGCCGCTTCCGGAAGATGTCGCGGTGATCCAGATCGGGCTCGACGACTGGGAGATGGGCAAGAACTATCCGGCGGCGCTGGCGCTGCGCGGCGACGTCGGCGAGACCCTCGCGGCGCTGATCCCGATTCTGAAAGACAAGCTGGGGTCCGGCGGCCGGGACCGGGCGCGGGCGCGCCTCGCCGTGCTCGAAGACCGCAATTGGTCGGCGCGGCGGGCGAAGCTCCAGGCCGATACCGCCGCCCTGGCCGAGATCACGCCGATCGCCGGCGACTGGCTGATGCTGCAGATCGCGCAAGCCCTGCCCGAGGACGCCGTCGTGGTCAACGAAGGGCTGACCACCGCCGCCCGCCTGCTCGACCTTCTCCCGTTCCGGGATCGCCATGGCTTTCACGCCCTGGCCGGCGGCGGCATCGGCTGGGCGATCGCGGCCTCGGTCGGCATCCAGCTCGCCCATCCCGCCCGGCCCGTCCTCGCGGTGATCGGCGACGGCAGCGCCATGTATGCGATCCAGGCCCTGTGGACCGCCGCCCATCTCGATTTGCCGATCACCTACGTGATCGCCGACAACAAGGGCTACCGCATCCTCAAGCAGCGCCTGCTCGCCTTCCACGGCAACGACAATTTCATCGCCATGGATTTTCTCGAGCCCGAGATCGATTTCGTCGGCCTGGCCCGGTCTCTGGGCATGACCGCCGAGCGGATCACCGCGCCCGGGGACGTGCGGCCCCGGCTCGACGCCGCGATCGCGAGCCGGAAGCCGACCCTGCTCGACGTGATCGTCGATCGCACGGTCGGCGCCTGACCCCCGAGACGGCGCGGGACCATCGCTCGAACCTCGCGCCCGCAAGAATCGATGACGTGGACACTCCGAAGCCCGCGACGGCGTTCGGCGAACGCCAGACTTGGCCCTGATCGTGTCACGGTGCGACCGGTTCATCGAGACGAGCAAGGCGGATCGCGGGGGCTCTGGTGGTGGCGGGTTGGAGCCTTGGCCGGGCCGAAATCCTGGATTTCCGCGCGCCGGTGGCGGATAAAGAGGTTTCGCGAAACTTCGGGGAGGTGGCCGTGGCTGGCGTTCTGGACGGAATCCGGGTTCTCGATTTCGGGCGATACATCGCCGGGCCCTATTGCGCGACCCTGCTCGGTGATCTGGGCGCCGAGGTGATCCGGATCGAGAAGGTCAAGGGCGGCGAGGACCGCTACACGGTTCCGGTCACCGCCGGCGGCGAAGGTGGAACGTTCATACAGATGGCGCGCAACAAGCGCGGCATGACCCTCGACCCCCGCGCGCCCGAGGGCCGCGAGATCGTGGCCAAGCTGGTCGCCACCGCCGACGTGGTGGTCGCCAACCTGCCGCCCCAGACCCTGGAGGCCATGGGCCTCGACTACGAGTCCCTGAAGGCGATCAAGCCCGACATCATCCTGACCACCAATTCCATGTTCGGCTCCGGGGGACCCTACAGCCACCGGGTCGGCTTCGACGGTGTCGGCCAGGCCATGAGCGGCACCATGCACCTGTCCGGCTACGCCGACGAGCCGATGAAGGCCTATCCGCCGTTCGTCGATTTCGGCACCGCTCTCTATTCGGCCTTGGGCACCTTGGCGGCGCTGATCGCCCGCAAGGAGACCGGCCGCGGCCAGAAGGTCGAGACCTCGCTGTTGGGCACCGCGATCTCGTTCAACAACGCCGCGATAATCGAGCAGGCGATGGTCGCTCCCGACCGGGTCGGAACCGGCAACCGCGGTCAGACCGCGGGCCCGGCCGACGTGTTCCGGACTCGCGACGGTTGGGTCCTGGTCCAGATCGTCGGCCAGCCCCTGTTCGAGCGCTGGGCGCGACTGATGGGTGAGAATCATTGGCTCACCGATCCGCGCTTCGCCTCCGACCAGGCGCGCGGCGACAACCGCGACGCCTTGAGCGCGCGCATGGCGCCCTGGTGCGCGGAACGCACCACCGCCGATTGCGTCGCGGAGCTGGACGCGGCGCGGATTCCCTCGGGCCCCGTGCTGTCGCCCCAGGAGGCCCTCGCCGATCCCCATATCCTGGCCAAGCAGTTCATCAAGGCGCTCGATTATCCGGGTCTGCCCGCGCCCGCGCCGGTCGCGCCGGCCCCCGTCGACCTGTCCGAGACCCCGGCCGATTGCTTCGAGCGAGCGCCCCTGTTGGGCGAGCATACCGACCATATTCTAGCCGATCTCGGCTACGACGACGCGGCCATCGCCGCCTTGCGCGAACGAGAGGTGATTTGACCCGGAGGTTGACGATCGGCAGCGCTCACACGACCGGCCGATGGGGCGGCATGAAAGCGCTGAAAGCGATCGTGGGGGTGCGGGGTCCGGCGATCGCCGGCGCCGGCGAATAGGCGCGGCGCCGGCCTCAGATCGGGTCCCAGCTGAACACGTCCTGGGAGCGTTCGAGGGGGTAGAAGCTCGCCTGCAACGCCGGAATCGCGTGCTCGGCCACGGTCTCGGGAGTCCAGCCGTCGCCACGCTGGACCGAGCGCAGCGGGCGCGACTGGCCCATCAGGAAGATCTCGTTGTTGCGGACCGCGATAATCTGGCCGGTCACCTCGGCGGCGGCGTCGCTGGCCAGATAGACCGCGACCGGCGCGATCTTGGCCGGGGTCATCTGCTTGACCTTTTCGACCCGCGCCGCCTGGGCCTCGTCGGCGATCGGGATGGTGCCGATCATCCGGGTCCAGGCGAACGGCGAGATGCAGTTGGAGCGGACGTTGAACCGGGCCATGTCGAGAGCGATCGACTTGGACAGCCCGGCGATGGCGAGCTTGGCCGCCGCGTAATTGGCCTGGCCGAAATTGCCGACCAGACCGGAGGTCGAGGTCATATGGACGAACGCGCCCGATTGCTGCGCGCGGAATCGTGTCGCGGCGGCCCGGCTGACGTTGAAGGAGCCCTTGAGGTGGACCGCGATCACCGAATCCCAGTCGTTCTCGGTCATCTTGTGGAAGATCACGTCGCGCAGGATACCGGCGTTGTTGACCACCACGTCGAGGCCGCCGAAGGACTCGACCGCCTGATCGACGATCCCCTGGGCGGCGGCGAAATCGGTGACGCTGTCGAAATTGGCGACCGCGGCGCCGCCGGCATCGACGA
>CAJWQN010000067.1 GCA_913045505.1 uncultured Rhodospirillaceae bacterium
TCGGCCAGTACCGGCCCGAGGCCGCCCGTCACCCGATCTTCGATGACCAGGCCACGGGGCAGGGTTTGGCGGAGCATTTCCATGCAATCGCCGAGCAACCCGGCAAGAGACAGCTCCACCTTCTTGGGCTCGACCCGGCCACTCACGGTCAGAAGCTGCTTGGCGAAATCACGCCCGCGCTCGACCGAACGCAAAGCCGTTTCGAGATAGCCGGTCGCGGTGGTGTCCGCCGGTTGATCGCGAAGCGCAAGTTCGGTGAAGCCTGCGATGATCTGCAGGATATTGTTGAAATCATGTGCGATGCTGCCGGCGAGGCGGCCGGTCAGTTCGCTCTTTCGAGCTTGCTCGAGCCGGGATTCAACATCCTTGAGGTCGGTGATATCCTCCTCGATGGCGAGAAAATGAGTGACCGTTCCACTCCCGTCGCGGATCGGGGAAAGGGTTTCCCGGCACCAATAATATGACCCGTCCCCACGCCGATTCATGATTTCGCCCCGCCATTCGCGACCGGCCCTGAGAGCATGCCAGAGCGAATCATAGGTCTCGGGAGAAGTCGCTCCCGATTTGAGAATTGCCGGCGTACGCCCGTGCACCTCCGCCGCCGAATAGCCGCTCACCTCGGTGAATCGCGGGTTGACGTATTCGATGATCCCATTCGTGTCGGTGATTATGATGACGCATGGCGACTGTTCGATGGCACGGGAAAGCTGGCGCAGTGTTTCGGTATCGCTCTTCGCCTCGGTGGCGTCGGCGACCAGCATGACGGTGCCGCCGTCGCCGGTTTCCCGTACGTCGACGGTCAGCCACCGGTCCAAGCCAAGACGGTGCTCGAACCGGCTCCCAACAGTCCGATGCCCGGCCAGGCGTTCGCGGACCCAGCCCTCGACCCGGTTCCGGACCTCCGCCACCACTCCCAACTCGGCGATCCCCCGCATCACGCCGGCGAACTCCGTGCCCGGCACGAATGGCCCGGCCACCCCGCCATAGATGTCGCGAAACCGCCTGTTGGTCAGCACCAGGCGGTCATCGGCGTCGAACAGGGCCAGTCCTTCCGAGACTGAATCGATTGCCTGGCGCAGACAATCCTCAGTTGCAGAATGGCCGCGCCTCGTTAAGTCGGTATTGTCGGCCAGGGTCTCTGTTCCCACGCTCGATGCCCATCCCTCAACCACCGGGCGGTCGGAGCAGGCGCTTCATCAAACTCGTTTCTGAAAGGATATGCCACTCCCGCGTGACGACAAGAGGGGACGGCCACGATTCTGCGATTCGGTTACCGGGTGCCATATATATTTTCTCGTAATATAAGATAACTCGGAATGATTTCGATCATAGTGTGGTCGGAACCATGCGCCGTGATCCCTGTCCTCGCCATGATCCCTGTCCTATTGCCAGGAGGAGGGCTGGGCGGACAGGACCGAGCCGGAACATCGATACGCCGATCTTGCCGATGCTCGACCGCATTGACGTGACCGCGGGCTCGGGCGAACCCGTGGTTCTGCCGCACGGATGGCCGCGGACCTGGTGTGCGAGGCGCAAGGTGATTCCCGTGCTCAGCTGCTGGCGGGCTCGGCGATCAGGCGAAACCGATACGGGCTTTCCTCGATTCCCGCGACGACCTCGTTGTCGCCCGGGCTGAGCGCCATCGTGAGATCCCTGGCCTGGCCGCCGATCCGGGTGCCGTTCACGATCGTACCCAGGTTGCTGCGGCAGTCACGGACCATGATCTTGCCGTCGGTCTTTTCGACCTGGAAGTGATTGCGCGACAGGTTGTAGGGCTTCGAATCGGCGAACGCCAAGTCGTTGACGTCGAGCGGGCTGTGCTCGCCCTTGGTCTGTTCGCGGCCGACGCGGAACGGAAACGACTGAATCTCGACTCCGTCCTCCGCGACCAGTTCACCGACCTCCGCGGTCAGTGGCAGCACGCGCAGCCGATAGCCGGCCTCGGCCACCACATTGGCGGGCTGCAGATCAAGCATTTCGAGATAGCGTTCGTTCATCATCCGCAGCCGGTCGAACAGTGCCCGCACGATCGGGATGCTGGCATCGGGATTGCTACGGATCATTTCGAAGAACTGGTCGTGATCGACGTGGATCAGCGCCACCTCGGTCAGGGTCTTGGCCGATGCCGAGCGGGGCCGCTCATCGATCAGACCCATCTCGCCGAAGATGTCGCCTTCGCCGAGGATCGCGAGGCGAACGATGTTGCCCTTGATGTCGCGAAAAATCTCGACCTCGCCGGTGTCGATGACATAGGCGAAATCGCTCGAATCGCCTTCGTTGAAAATCACCTCTTCGGGCGCGTAGGTCTTGAGGGACAAGATGCTGCTCGCTGTCGGATGCCATTGCCGGAACGCGGCGATGATAATTGGGAAACCCCGACGATGGTACCGGGATTTTGATCGATCGCCGGTCAGGCCCCGGCTTCGCCGAACGGCGCTTGGCCGTCGAAGGCGTCGGCCGCGTCCGCCATGGTCATGAACTCGGCGCCGCGCTCGATCAAGGCCAGGATCAGCCGCTCCAGAATCATCATCCGATGGCCGCGACCGATCACGAACGGGTGGAAGGTATAGGTGAGCACGCCCCAATCGGCGGTTCTGCTCATGTAGCGAAAATCGTCGATCCAGTTGCCGAGCACCTGGCGCGCCGGCATCAGTCCTTGCAGAACCCCCTTTTCGGTACGGACGAACTCGAAATGAGGATAGTCGTCCAGGGTCCAGCTGATCGGCATCTCGATCAGACGGGTCGCGGCGCCGAGCACGGCCGGCTCCTCGGCCGCGATCACGTCGCCGGTCCGGGCGCGATAGGGCAGATGGTCGTGCGCCATCATGGAGCTGTCGTAGACGAAGCCGTGGGCGATCAGCAGATCGATGGTGTGCGGGCTCAGGTCCCAGGACGGCGACCGGTAGCCGCGGGCGGGAGTGCCGGCAAGCCGCCGGATCGAGTCGTTGGCGCGCACCAGGCCGGCTTCCTCCTGATCGCGGGTCAGGGTCGCCGGCGGGCGGTGGGTCCATCCGTGATGGGCGATCTCGTGGCCATCCGCGACCACCCGCGCGCAAGGTGAGGGATAGGTCTCGATGGTCACGCCGGGGATGAACCAGGTCGATCGAATCCGGTACTTGCGGAGCAGCGCCAAAATTCTGTCGGCACCGACCACGCCGAATTCGCCGCGCGAAATCGGGGTCGGCGTGGTCAAGCCGCGCGCGATCCAACCCGAAAGGGCGTCGAAATCGAACGTGAGACAGACGATATGGGTGGCCATGGAAAGCCGCCGGACCTTGGACCCTGATTCCAAACACTACTTGGCCAAGGCACGCTGAGTAAAGCGACGACAGTCAATATGGAGACAGATAATACTGGGACAGCAGATAATACGGGGGGATAATACGGGGACAGTATACTTAATTATCTAATACGGGGACAGTATATTTATTTCCGAACGGGGACATGTGGAAACGACACTATATTTCAGAATTAAGTATACTGTCCCCGTATTAGATAATTAAGTATACTGTCCCCGTATTCGTTCCTGTATTACGGTGCGCGGGCCGCGCCTAGATTTCGTGACCGTTGGGCAGGATCATCAGGCGCGGAATCAGGACATGGTCCGGCTGGCTGACCTGAAACATCACCGCCCGCGCCACATCCGCCGGGCGCAGCGGCTCGTCGATGCCCAACTGGTCCTTCGGGTGGACCTCGAAATCCTCGTGCAATTCGGTCAACACCAGGCCCGGCTCGACGCAGGAGACCTTGACCTTGGTCGTGCCCAGCTCCATGCGCAGGGCCTCGGACAAGGCCTTGATCGCGTATTTGGTGCCGCAATAGGCGCCCGCGGTCGCGCGCACCTTGGTCGCCAGCACGCTCGAGGTGTTGATCAGATGCCCTTCGCCGACCGCGCTGAAATGGCGGACGAAAACATGGGCGACCCGATAGGCCGCCTCGACATTGACCCGGACCATGTGGCAAACCTTGTCGATGTCGATGTCCGCGATCGGCCCAGAGGTCATGTAGCCGGCGTTGTTGACCGCGAAATCGCAGCGGGCGAACCGGTCGAGCGCGACCTCGAGCAGGTGCCCCGGCAGGGCCGGATCGGTAATGTCGCCGGCGACCTTTGCGATCTCATCGCCATCGCCGAATCCGTCCAGCTTGTGGGCGCGCCGGCCCGTGACCACCAGTTTCATGCCGGCATCGCGGAACCCCTCGGCCACCGCCCGGCCGATGCCGCTGCCCGCCCCGGTCACCACCGCCACCTTACCGCTCAGGTCCTCGCCCATGGGCGCCCTCCGCAATCGCTCCGGATCGTCGGCAAGAGAGGTATCACACTCTCGCCGCCGGCACATCCCCACGATTCCCAGGAACCCCCAGGAACCCCCAGGAACCCCCAGGAACCCATTGCCACCCGCGCGGCGATGGCGTACCTGTTGCGCCGCTTCGGATGGCGACCATGGGAGGGTATCGAACCTTGGCCAACGACAGCGCCGTCGCCACCTTGCGGCCGGGCCTCGGAGTCATGATCAGCGCCGCCGACCAGGGCATCGGCCATGGCCATGCTCGGCGGGCTCGACGTGCTGATCGACAATGCCGGCATCAGCGGCCCGACCGCGCCGGTCGAGGGCCTTGCGATCGCCGACTCGTCCCTTGGCCGCCTGGTCACGGCTCAGGATATCGCCAACATGGCGCTGTTCCTGTGTCCCGAGCAGGCCCGCGCCATCTCGGGCCAGGCGCTCCCGGTCTGCGCCGACATGCGGAAAATGCGATGAGGGCGTGCTGATGGCAGATAAGATCGCGATCGTCGGTTGCGGCCTGGTTGGGCGAGCCTGGGCGATCGTGTTCGCCCGCGCCGGCCACGCCGTCGCGCTCCACGATCCGGTCGCCGGCGCCCTCGACAATGCCCTCGCCCTGATCGAAGCGACCTTGCCCGAGTTGGAGCGGAACGATCTCCTGCGAGGATCGACCGCGGCCGAAGTTCGGGAGCACCTGGCGGCGGTCGGTGATTTGGAGGCCGCGCTCGCCGAGGCGGTGCATGTCCAGGAAAGCGCGCCGGAGAATCCCGAGGTCAAGCGCGCCCTGTGGGCCGAACTCGACCGCCTGGCGCCGTCCGCGGCGGTGATCGCGAGTTCAACCTCGGCGATCCCGGCCTCGGCCTTCACCGAATCGCTCGGCCATCGCGGGCGTTGCCTGGTCGCCCATCCGATCAACCCGCCCCATCTGGTGCCGCTGGTCGAGCTGGTGCCGGCACCCTGGACCGACGCCGACGTGGTCGCGCGCACCCGCGCCCTGATGGCCGCGGTCGGCCAAGCCCCGATCACGCTCAACCGCGAGATCGACGGGTTCGTCGCCAACCGCATGCAGGTCGCCTTGATGCAGGAGGCCTATCGGCTGGTCGAGGAGGGCATCTGCGGCGTCGGCGATGTCGATACCGCGATCGCCGAGGGCATCGGCCTGCGCTGGTCGTTCATCGGGCCGTTCGAGGTCGGCGACCTCAACGCCCCGGACGGCATCGCCGACTATTGTCGGCGCTTCTCGGATATGTTTTACGAGATCGCGCGCACCCAAACCGAGGCGCGCCGCCAATCGCCGGAGACGATCGCCGAGTTCGAACGCCAGCGCCGGGCGCTGCTCGCCGCCGACCAACTCGGCGAGCGCTCCCGGTGGCGAGACCGCCGGCTGATGGAGCTGGCGGTGTGGAAGACCAAGGTCGCGCGTGGCGATCTCGAGTAGCGGACCAGGAACAGGGAGGGAAGGCCATGGCCGCGCGTAAAGTGATCATCACCTGCGCCATCACCGGCAGCATTCACACGCCGAGCATGAGCGCCCATTTGCCCGTGACTCCGGACGAAATCGCGGAGGCCGCGATCGGCGCCGCGGAGGCCGGCGCGACCGTGATCCATTTGCACGCCCGCGAACCCGCCGACGGCCGCCCAACCCAGGACCCGGACATGTTCATGAAGTTCCTGCCGCGCATCAAGCAGTCCACGGACGCGGTGGTCAACATCACCACCGGTGGCGCCCCGACCATGACCGTCGAGGAGCGGGTCGCCCCCGCCGCCACCTGCAAACCCGAGGTCGCCTCGCTCAACATGGGCTCGATGAATTTCGGCCTGTTCCCCATGCTCCAGCGGTTCACGGACCTCGAGCATGATTGGGAACGCGCCCATCTGGAAAACAGCCGGGATATGGTGTTCAAGAACACCTACAAGGATATTGAATTCATATTGACCACCTGCGCCGGCAACGACACCCGCTTCGAGTTCGAATGCTACGATGTCAACCACCTCTACAATCTGGCGCACTTCCTGGATCGGGGACTGGTCAAACCGCCATTGTTCGTCCAGACCGTGTTCGGCATCCTCGGCGGCATCGGCACCCATCCGGAGGATCTGATGCATATGCGGCGGACCGCGGACCGGCTGTTTGGCGATTCCTATGTCTGGTCGGTGCTCGGCGCCGGGCGCAACCAGATGCCGCTGGCCACCATCGGCGCGGCGATGGGCGCCAACGTCCGGGTGGGGCTGGAGGATTCGCTGTGGTTGGGGCCGGGCCGGTTGGCGGAATCCAACGCCGCCCAGGTCAGCCGCATCCGAACCATCGTCGAGGGTCTGTCGCTCGAGGTCGCCTCGCCCGCGGATGCGCGCGAGATGCTGGCGCTCAAAGGCGGCGACCGGGTGGATTTCTGAGCCATGCCGACGACCCTGATCACCGGCGCCAGCCGCGGCATCGGGCTCGCGCTCACCGAACGCTTCGCCAACGAAGGTTGGCGGGTCATCGCCTGCGCACGTACCCCGGACAAAGCCAAGGCCCTGGCTGCCTTGGCCGAGGACGACCGGGTCAGCACCCATGGGCTCGACGTGACCCATCACGACGATATCGTCAATCTTGCCGCGACCCTGGACGGCACGCCGATCGACCTGCTGATCAACAACGCCGGAATTTACGGCGACAAGAACCGCCAGTCGTTCGGCGACATCGATTACGCATCCTGGCTCGAGGTTCTCCAGGTCAATCTGTTGGGGCCGGTGAAGGTGGCCGAGGCCTTCGCCACCCATGTCGCGACTTCGGACCGCAAGATCATCGCCATGCTGTCGAGCCAAATGGGCAGCATCACCGAGACTGCGGGTGGCGGCTACGTCTACCGGACCAGCAAGGCGGCGCTCAACATGGCCGTCAAGAGCATGGCCGAGGACCTCAAGGGGCGCGGGATCACTCTGGTCGCCTTGCATCCGGGTTGGGTGCAAACCGATATGGGCGGCGCCAACGCGGCGCTGAGCGTGGGGCAAAGCACCGCCGGTCTTTACCGGGTACTCACCGGCCTCGGCCCCGCCGACAACGGCCGGTTCCTGCAATATGACGGCGCCGAGATTCCGTGGTAGGCGCGGGCAAGGAGTAAGGTCGCGCCGATGAAAATGAAAGCCGCCATCCTTTACGAGATGGGCCTGGACGGCCCCTACGCCGAAACCCACCCGATCAAGATCGAAGAGGTCGACCTCGACCCGCCGGGCGAGGACGAGGTATTGGTCAAGGTCGCCGCGGCGGGTCTGTGCCATTCGGACTTGTCCGTGATCAACGGCGCCCGGCCCCGGCCGCTGCCGATGGTGCTGGGCCACGAAGCCTCGGGCGTGGTCGCCGAGGTCGGCGCGGGTGTCACCGACCTGGCTGCGGACGATCACGTGGTGTTCGTGTTCGTGCCCAGTTGCGGCCATTGCGTCCCGTGCATGGAAGGGCGCCCGGCGTTGTGCGAGCCGGGCGCGCGCGCCAATGGCGAGGGCACCCTACTGACGGGCGCCCGCCGTCTGGGCCGTAACGGCCAACCGGTTAATCATCAGGTCGGAGTGTCGTGCTTCGCCGAATACGCCACTGTCTCGCGCCGCTCGCTGGTCAAGATCGACCCCACATTGGCGCTCGACGAAGCGGCGTTGTTCGGTTGCGCGGTCATCACCGGCGTCGGCGCGGTTGTCAACACAGCCCATATGGCGCCGGGCGCCTCGGTGGCCGTGGTCGGCCTCGGCGGAGTCGGCCTCAACGCGGTGCTCGGCGCGCGCATGGCCGGCGCACGCCAGGTCATCGCCATCGACCTGCTCGACGACAAGTTGGCCCTGGCGCGGCAATTGGGCGCCGACCATGCGTTCGATGCCGATGATCCGGAGATCATTGCCAAAGTGCGCGAAGCGACCTCCGGCGGGGTCGATTACGGCTTCGAGATGGTCGGTTCGGTCGCGGCCATGGAACTCGCCTACCAGATCACCCGGCGCGGCGGCGAGACGGTCACCGCCGGGCTGTCCCACCCCGACCACAAGTTCCAGATCCAGCACGTCAACCTGGTCGGCGAGGAGCGGACAATCCGCGGCAGCTATCTGGGCAGTTGCGTGCCGGCACGCGATATTCCGCGCTATATCGACCTCTACCGCCAGGGTCGGCTGCCGGTCGACAGGCTGATGAGCGAGCGGATGGCGCTCGAGCAGATCAACGAAGGGTTCGATCGGCTCGCCACCGGCCACACCGTGCGCCAATTGGTCCTGTTCTGAATCCCGGGAAGAACAAATGGATGAGGACATCGCTCCGGCCCGCATCGACTTGGCCGCCGCCACGACCGAGAATCCGCTTGGCGGCAAGCCCCCAGGCGCGATACCCTCTGCGCCACAGGTTAAAACGTCATGACGAAGGACTCCCATGCTGGGCGGGCCGCCAAATCCGGAGATCCGGCGAACCCTTAAAGCCGCTGGCTTGCGCTCGACACGCCAGCGCCACGCCCTGGCCAGCGTTCTGCTACGCCACGGCAACCGGCACGTGACCGCGGAGACACTGCACGCCGAGGTCCGGGCGGAAGGTGTCAAGGTTTCCCTGGCGACCGTTTACAACACGCTCCATAGTTTCACCCGCGCCGGACTGTTGCGTGAGCTGATGGTCGAATCGGGGCCGTCCTATTTCGACACCAACACCACGCCGCATCATCATTTTCTCGACCAACGAACCGGCGTATTGACCGATATTCCGAACGGGCGGCTGCGCGTCACCGGAATTCCGTCCCCGCCGGAGAGTGGTGAAATCGCCGGGGTCGAGGTGATCGTTCGGGTCCACTCCGGCGGGCCGGAATAGGCGCCACGGGCAATGTATATTAGAATAATTCCAATTCATTGACAGGCCGGTCGGGGCGAGCCATAGTGGCGGCCGGCTGTCGGGACATCGGCGCCGCTCATCACCTTTCACGGACTTTTCAGCGCGCAGGGAGACGAAAATGGCACTTGCCGGCACCAAGACCGAGCAGAATCTCAAGGACGCGTTCGCGGGTGAATCCCAAGCGAACCGTCGTTACTTGTTCTTCGCCCAAAAGGCCGACGTCGAAGGCTATAACGACGTCTCGACGGTGTTTCGCTCGACCGCCGAGGGCGAGACCGGCCATGCGTTCGGCCATCTTGAGTACCTCTCCGAGACCGGCGATCCGGCGACCGGCGAGCCGATCGGCGACACCGCGTCGAACCTCAAGGCCGCGGTGGCGGGCGAGACCCACGAATACACCGACATGTATCCGGGCATGGCCCGAACCGCCCGCGAAGAAGGTTTCGACGAAATCGCGGACTGGTTCGAGATCCTGGCCAAGGCCGAGAAATCCCACGCCGGCCGGTTCCAGCGAGCCCTCGACGGCCTCGACTGAGCCGAGCAACCGCGGGCGGCCCCGAGCGGCCGCCCGATCCCTTCGCATCTGCCCTTTCGGGATCGCGGAATGACATGATGGAAGGCGGCCTCGACGCGCCCCTGCGTCACGCCCATGGACTCGACGATCCGAACTATCGGGATTCCGCCAAGCTGGACGAGGAACTGCGGCGGGTGTTCGACATCTGCCATGGGTGCCGGCGCTGCTTCAATTTGTGCGACAGCTTCCCGCGCCTGTTCGACCTGATCGACAAGTCCGCGACCGGCGAATTGGATTCGGTCGCAAGCTCGGACTTCGAACCGGTGCTCGATGCCTGCACCCTGTGCGACATGTGCTTCATGGTCAGCTGCCCCTATGTGCCGCCCCATGAGTTCGACCTCGATTTCCCCCATCTGGTGCTGCGCCAGCGCGCCATCCGGTTCGCCAACGGCAAGGTCGCATTGGCCGACCGCGAACTCGCCCGGACCGATCGCAATGGCCGCCTGGCCGGCATCGTCGCCCCGCTCGCCAACTGGGCCAGCGCCACCACCAACACGCTGACCCGCCGCGCCCTGGAAGCACTCGCCGGCATTCATCGCCAGGCGAGCCTGCCCAACTATCATCGCAAGACCTTCGCCAAGCTTGCCACCCAGGACTCCCCACCGATCAACGCGGGCGCGCCCGCGTATGGCCGCAAGGCGGTGCTGTTCGCGACCTGCTTCGCCAATTACAACAGCCCCGAGATCGGGCTCGCCGCGCGCCGCGTGCTCGCCCATAACGGGGTCGAGACGGCGGTGGCCTATCCCGGCTGCTGTGGCATGCCCCAGCTCGAACAAGGCGATTTCGACTCGGTCGTGGCCCAGGCCCGGCTCATCGCCGGGGCGCTGGGCGATTGGCTGGATCGCGGCTATGACGTGATCGCGCCGGTGCCGAGCTGCGCTTTGATGTTGAAAATCGAGTGGCCCCTGATCCTGCCCGAGGACGAGGCGGTCAAGCGGCTTTCCAGTCATACCTCGGACATCTCGGAATACGTTGTCGATATCGCCCGCGAGGAGGGCCTCGCCGACGGTTTGGCGCCACTGGCGGGTGGGATCACCGTTCATCTGGCCTGCCACGCGCGCGCCCAGAACATGGGACCCAAGGCGGCCGAGATGCTGCGCCTGATCCCGGCCACGGAACTCGACGTGATCGAGCGGTGCTCGGGCCATGGCGGCGCCTGGGGCATCAAGAAGCAGTTCTTCGAGGTCGCCCTGAAAACCGGCAAGCCGGCGGCCCAGCGGGCGTTACAGAGCGCGCGGCCGGCGGTGGCCTCGGAATGCCCATTGGCCGGCGAGCACCTGCGCCAGGGCATGGAACGGCTGAGCGAGGCGCCGCTCGGCATCGACCATGTCCCCCATCCGATCCAACTGCTCGCCCGGGCCTACGGACTCGACGACTGAGCCCACATTGGGAGCCGCCATGGCCAAGCCCCTCCTGACCCCCGACGACATCATGGCCATGGACGCCTATGCCAAGGTCCGCCATGCCCGTCGCCAGAGCATCGCCGCGCTCAAGCGCCATCGCCGGGTCGCCGTCGGCCCCGACGTGACGTTTTATTTCGAGAACTGGGACACGATGTGGATGCAGGTCCACGAAATGTTGTATGCGGATGGCGGCGGCCAAGCGCAGATCGCGGGCGAACTGGACGCCTACAATCCGCTCATCCCCAAGGGCCGCGAGCTGGTCGCGACCATGATGATCGAGATCGACGAGCCTTCTCGCCGGGACCGGGTTTTGGCCGGCCTCGGCGGCATCGAAGCCACCGCTTCGTTGCGCATCGACGGCGAAGCGATCGCCGCCGTCCCGGAGGCGGAGATCGAACGCACCACCGCTGCCGGCAAGACCTCATCGGTGCATTTCCTGCACTTTCCGTTCTCCGCCGCCCAGATCGCCCGCTTTCGGGCGCCGGAGACCGAGGTGATCCTGGGCCTCGCACACCCCAATTACGGCCACATGGCTGTCTTGTCGGGCAAGGTCAGGGGAACGCTCGCCGCCGATTTCGATCCCTGAAACGGGCGGCCCCGGCGACCTTATTCCAACTCCTCGTCGCGGTAGACTCCCCACAAGTGGCGACGCAGCATCCAGCCCCGATAATCCCCCAGTTCGATCCGGCACCATTCGTCGTGACAAGCGAGCAGCCGGCCTTGCACGCCCGCTTCCGCCCGCGCGACCAGTGGCGCGGTCCATGCCGGCTCGTGGTAGAGGCCGGGCTGATCGTTGGTCTCGCCGCCAACCACGATCACGCTCCGCTTGCCGGAGAGCATGCTCCGATGGACCCATCCGATGGTCCCGTCGTGATCGCGCACGCGTCGCCATTGGTCGAATTCGTCGATCACCTCGACCGGCAAGGCCGCGCGCACGAACACCCAATGGACCGGATATTTGAGTCCCGGCCCGGCGCGCAGGTTGACCTCGTCGGCATCCAGGCTCACGAATCGGGGCAGCGCCAGACCGCTTCCCCCATCCGCGGCCAGGGCCTGGCGGCGCAAACCCACAGCAACGCCACCGCG
>CAJWQN010000068.1 GCA_913045505.1 uncultured Rhodospirillaceae bacterium
TGATCGGCTTCCTCTTGACGAAATACTCCCGCCGAATCCGCCCTATCGTCTCCACGACCAACATCCCCCGCCACCCCGCTCGCCCAAAACGGGGGACATGGACCTGCCAACTTCAGGGGGTCAAATTTGGACGCCGATTACCCCTCAACAGGGGTCAGAATTGCACGCCGTTTCACACCAAGACCAACATGGCGGGGCTCAGGGGCTGGGCGCCGCGCGGTCGGAGGCTCAAGGCCAAGGTCCCGCAAGGGCGCTGGAAAACCATGACCTTTCTCGCCGCCCTTCGCCACGATCGCATTGACGCCCCATGGCTGCTCGATGGTCCGATCAACGGCGCGCGTTTCCGGATCTACGTCGAGAAGGTCCTCGTTGCCACCCTGAGACCCGGCGACATCGTGATCATGGACAACCTCGGCAGCCCCAAGGGCAAGGCCATACGCCAAGCCATCCGCTAGCCCGCGCCAAGCTGTTCTTCCTGCCCGAATACGCCCCCGACCCGAACCCCATCGAGCAGGCTTTCGCCCGCGCTTGGGTGCGGGGCCCGGCTATCGCGGAGGGGGATGATCCGGTTCAGCACTTGATGGGCGGCGGTGGTGTCCGGGTCGAGGCGGAAATAGCCGAGGCGTTCGAATTGGACCGGTTGGCCGGGGGCGAGGTTGGCCAGGGACGGCTCTTGTCGGTCGGCACTGTCCAGCGTGGCACAGCCACATCACTTCCACATTGCGGCCCGCCTCCCGCTCCATCCGGCGGCTCGATTGAACCCGGTCGAGATAGCCGTAAATATGGAGCTTCAGCAAAACCGGGGGATGGTGGCTTGGCCGTCTTGAGCACCGCTCGGCGGAACCCGAAACTCTCATTCCTTATTCCGTCATTGGGTTTGATTTGGCCGAACTACTCCGATGACGCCTTTTCGCCACCCAACAGCGTGCGCAGGTGTTGGTTTACTTGGCCGCTGTGGTGGCGGGCGATCTTACCGCTGGGCGCCAGGGCCTCGTCGTAGAAGAATGACGGCAGCTCGTCGTCGTCCTCGCTGAATCCGGCCTGGCGATTGAATTCCCATTCCAACTGTAAGGCTTCACGACCCAATTCGGTGAAGAAGGATGCATCGAAATTCGTGCCATGGGCGTCGTTGAGCGTGTTGACGATCAGATCCATGTTGACGTTGGTCACGGACCGTCCGAACAGACAGAGGCCCAGCGAATCGGCGGCCGCGCACTGGGTCTGGATATCGAGACTGGCCTCGGTCAGTTCCTCGGTGGACATTCCGACGCTCTTGTGGCCGGGGATGTTGCCGGCGGTATGGTCGGCGCCTTGAGCGGTGAGCATCATGGAAATGCCGGTGACCTCGATGACCCGGGGATCGTAGGCGCTGATGCCCTGATTTTTTATCACGGGCACGCGGGCGACGTTGTAGTGCTCACCGACCCGCGCGGCGCCCTGGGCCAGAAACCGGCCGCGCTCGTTGCCTTGGCCAATGTCGTCAAGTGCCGCCATCATGAAAGCGGGTTCGCCGTATTCGCCTTCGCCAGCCTCCATCAGCACCCCCAACATGGCGCCGACCTCGATGGTGTCGACACCCAAATCGTTGGCGACATGGTTCGCCCGGGCCACGTCGTCGGGGTTCTTCAGGCCGCAATTGCTACCCATCAAACCAAGCGTTTCGTATTCCAGCGGCGAGACCATCTCCTCGCCCTTGTCGTCGACATATATGTTGCTGCATTGGATAAGGCAGCCGGGCATGCAGGCATGGGTCGTTTCGCCGCCCCGTTCCAGGGTCAGTTCACGGATATGGGTACCGCCCAGCTCCAGGGTTTCCTCGCTGGCCTCGACCAGCCGACCAGCGCTGAAATTGCGCGTGGGCAGGCCGCCGAGTTGATTGGTCAGATCGGCGACCATCGCCGTGCCGTACTTGCCGAAAGCCTCGACGGCCGGGTCTTCGCGCAACAGGTTGCCATATTCGCGCACCCTGCCCATGACCTTCTTGCGGTCATGGAAGGTCGGCATTTTGTTCAAGTCGACGACGATAGCCTTGACCTTCTTGCTGCCCATCACCGCGCCAACGCCGCCGCGCGCCGCGATGCGCACCGGTCGACCTTCCGGGTCGGGAAATGAAATGCCCGCGATCAAACCCTGATATTCGCCAACCGGTCCGCACAGACCCATGCTGATTTTCGGGCCATATTTTTCGAACAACATCGCCGCCGCCTCGATATTGCCCTTGCCCAGATAGGGCGCGGCGTCGTCGTAACCGATCTCGCCGTCCTTGTTGATGCGAATAACCACCCAGTCCGCGGCGGCACCGTGGAGCGTCAAACCCAATATTTCCAATTGGCCAAGTGCGAAGGCGAACGTGCCGCCCGCGTTGGCTTCCTTGACGCCACCGGTAAGCGGGCTTTTGCAGCCGACGCTGATACGGTTGGCGTTGGAGAAATTCGTCCCAGCCAGCGGCCCGGCGGAAAATATCAAGGGATTGGCCGGCGAGAGCGGATCAACCGTCGCCACACCTTGTTCCAGTAGGGTCTTGGCAATGAAGTGCCGCCCGACCCGAATGCACTCGGCACCGTTCAATTCCTCGATATCGATGGATTGATCGTCTAGGTTTATGTGCAAATATTTCCGCATAGTGACACCGCCTTGTGACTAAGGTTGATACGAACAGCGCGGTTGGACGCGACGCTGATCATGGTGGACGTCCTATAATTCACCCTAGCACATCAAATCCGCGAGATTAGGTATGTATTTGCCTTCGCCGAATGGGGGCCATGAAGACCGCCACGGAGGCAAGGTCTCCTGGCATCGCGACGCGCCACAATTGAGTTGCCGGAGTCACGACCGCGCGATCCCCGACAGCCGACACTCCGCGCTGACGCCCGGGCCAGCTAGGCTTTGGCGCGGGCTTGGGTCCGGGCCCAGGAATCGCGGAGGGGGACGGTGCGGTTCAGCACCTGATGGGCGGTGGTGGTGTCGGGGTCGAGGCGAAAGTAGCCGAGGCGTTCGAATTGGACCGGTTGGCCGGGGGCGAGGTCGGCGAGGGACGGCTCCAGGCGGCACTCGGTGAGCGTTTCCAGTGAGTTCGGGTCGAGATCGGCCAGCAAGTCGCCGTCGGCGCCGGGGTCGGGGCGGGTGAAGAGGTGGCCGTAGAGGCGCACTTCGGCGCTCGCGGCATGGGCGGCGGAGACCCAGTGGAGGGTGCCCTTGACCTTGCGGCCGTCCGGGGCGTCGCCGCCTCGGGTCGCCGGGTCGTAGGTGCAGCGGATCACCGTCGGCGCGCCGGTCTGGTCTTTTTCGACTGATTGGCAGGTGATGAAATAGGCGTAACGGAGGCGCACTTCCTTGCCCGGCGCCAGGCGGTGGAACTTGCGCACGGGCTCTTCCATGAAGTCGTCGCGCTCGATATAGAGGTCGCGCCCGAACGGCACCTCGCGGCTGCCGGCGCCGGCATCTTCCGGGTTGTTGATCGCGTCCAGCATTTCCGACTGGCCTTCCGGGTAGTTCTCGATCACCACTTTCAGCGGGCGCAGCACGGCCATACGCCGGGGCGCTTCCCGGTTGAGTTGTAGGCGCACGCAATGTTCCAAGAGCGCCATGTCGACCAGGCTGTCGCGCTTGGCCATACCGATGCGGCCCGCGAAATCCCGAATCGCCTCGGGCGGAAATCCGCGCCTACGGAGGCCGCTCAGGGTCGGCATCCGGGGGTCGTCCCAGCCCCTCACATGGCCTTCGTCCACCAGTTTCATCAGCAGCCGCTTCGACAAGACCGTGTAGGACAGATTGAGCCGGGCGAACTCGTATTGGCGCGGGCGCGAGGGCACCGGCAGATGGTCGAGCAGCCAGTCGTAAAGCGGCCGGTGATCCTCGAATTCCAGGGTGCAGAGCGAATGGGTGACATGCTCGATCGCGTCCGACTGGCCGTGGGCGAAATCGTAGGTCGGATAGATGCACCAATCGTCGCCGGTGCGCGGATGGGGGCTGTGCAGAATGCGATAGAGCACCGGATCGCGGAGGTTGATGTTGGCCGCGGCCATGTCGATCCTGGCCCGGAGCACCCGCGCCCCGTCGGCGAATTCGCCGGTCCGCATGCGCCCGAACAGGTCCAGATTTTCGGCGACGTCGCGCTCCCGATAGGGGCTGTCGGTTCCGGGCGCGGTCAGGGTCCCGCGATGGTCGCGAATCTCCTCGGCGGTAAGGTCGTCCACATAGGCATGGCCGGCCTCGATCAGATGGACCGCCCATTCATAGAGGGTCTCGAAATAGTCCGAGGCGAAGTAGAGATGCGCCCCCCAATCGAATCCCAGCCAGCGCACGTCGGCCATGATCGCTTCGATGTATTCCTGCTCCTCCTTGGTCGGGTTGGTGTCGTCGAAGCGGAGATGGCAGCGCCCGGAGAACTCGGCGGCGACCCCGAAATTGAGGCAGATCGACTTGGCATGGCCGATATGGAGATAGCCGTTGGGCTCGGGCGGAAACCGGGTCACCGCGCCCCCATGGCGCCCGGTGCGCAAGTCATCGCCGATGATCTGGCGAATGAAATCGCCACCGGGTGCCGAATCAGAATTGGTCGTGGTCATGGCGATACCGTCACTCCGGGGTGAAACAACAACTTCTGCAAGCCCAAACGAAGCCGCCGCCGGTCACGCGAAAGCGAGATCGCGCGCCCCGAGCGGCGCGAAATAGGTCTCGACGGCCGCTTCCGAAACATCCTCGAGCCGGGCCGGCTCCCAGCGCGGCGCATTGTCCTTGTCGACGACCAGGGCCCGGACTCCCTCGAAGAAGTCGTGGTCGTCCATGAATCGGAGCGCCAGGCGGAACTCCATGATCATGCAATCGTCG
Organism: uncultured Rhodospirillaceae bacterium; assembly: GCA_913045505.1. GTDB lineage: Bacteria > Pseudomonadota > Alphaproteobacteria > UBA7887 > UBA7887 > CAJWQN01. Next base: position 4,831 of record CAJWQN010000068.1, read on the forward strand.
AAACCGAGTGCCTGTCCGGCGCGCACCGCGCGATGGGCCACGACCTGGCTGGTCGGCGATTTCCGGGCCATGATCCGGGCGACCTCACCGGCCCAGGGATCGTCCTCGCGCCCGAGTGCCGCCAAGATCCCGGCCACCGTGTCGGCCGCGAAACAGCGGTCGATTATGCCTCGATACGCGACCAACGGCGCTGGGCCGGGGTCCGAGACGAATTCGCCAAGCACCTGTTCGAGTGCCGCGGGCGGCTCGGCGGTCTCGCCAATGGCCGCCAACGCCTCGATCAAGTCGGAAATCCGCTCGGCGGTCACGAAATGGGTGGCGACACCGGCATGGACGGCGTCCGCCGCTTTGAGGCGCGCGCCGGTCAGCGCCATGTACATGCCGATCTGTCCGGGGCAGCGGGGCAGAAAGTGGCTTCCGCCCACGTCCGGGAAATAGCCGATCCCGGTCTCCGGCATGGCGAACATCGTGCGCTCGGTGGCGATCCGGTAAGAGCCGTGGACGGCCAGGCCGACACCGCCGCCCATGGTGACACCGTCGAGGATCGCCACGTAGGGTTTCGGAAACCGGTGGATCGCCCGGTTGAGGGTGAATTCCTCGCCGAAGAATTCCGCGAACAACGGACTGCCGCTGGCGCGGCCCTGGTCATAAAGCCGCCGAATATCGCCGCCGGCGCAAAACGCGCGCTCGCCCACGCCCTCGATCACCACCGCGGCCACCGCCGGGTCCGTTGCCCAGTGCCCGAGCCGCGGCGCCAAGACGCGGATCATCGGCAGGGTGAGCGCATTCAGCGCCGCCGGGCGGTTGAGCCGGATGCGCCCGAGCCCGTCGCGACGATCCAACAGAATGTCCGGCGCGCCGTTCATCCCAGACCCGGGTCCTCCAGCAGATGCCGGGCGATAATCAGGCGCATGATCTCGTTGGTGCCTTCCAAGATCTGATGAACGCGCAGGTCGCGCAGGATCCGCTCGATCGGATAGTCGCGGATATAGCCGTAGCCGCCATGAAGCTGGAGGGCGTCATTGCACACCCGAAAGCCGGTATCGGTCGCCAGCCGTTTGGCCATGGCGCAGTGCAGGGTGGCATCGGGTGCTCCGGCGTCGAGCTTAGCCGCCGCCCGGTGGGTCATCAGCCGGGCCGCCTCCAGATCGGTGGCCATGTCGGCGAATTTGAACTGGAGCGCCTGGAAGGAGGCCAGCGTCTTGCCGAACTGCCTCCGCGCCGTCATATGGGCGCGCGCCGCGTCCAGGCAGGCGCGGGCACCGCCGATCGAGCAGGCACCGATATTGAGCCGGCCGCCGTCGAGCCCCCGCATGGCGATCTTGAAACCCTCGCCTTCCCCTCCGATCCGATTTGCCACCGGCACCCGGCAGTCTTCGAAGATCACCGCCGCGGTCGGCTGGGAATGCCAGCCCAGCTTCTTTTCTTGGCTCCCGAAGCTCAGGCCGGGGCTGCCGGCCTCGACCACCAGGCAGGAAATGCCGCCCGGGCCCGCCGCGCCGGTGCGCACCATGGACACATAGATGTCGGAGGTCGATGCGCCCGAAATGAACGCCTTGGTGCCGTTGAGCACGTAATCGGCGCCGTCGCGGACCGCGCGGGTGGCGAGCGCGGCGGCATCGGATCCGGCGCCGGGCTCGGTCAGGCAATAGCTCGACATCAACTCCATCGAGGTCAGCCCCGGCACCCAGCGTGCGCGCTGAGGAGCGTCGGCGAAGCGATCGACCATCCAGGTCGCCATATTGTGGATCGACAGATAGGCGGCGGTCGAGGGGCAGGCGGCGGCGAGTTCCTCGAAGATGATCGCGGCGTCGAGCCGGTCGAGCGCCGAGCCGCCATGTTCGCTCTCGCAGCAGATCCCGGCGAATCCCAAAGCCGCCGCCTGGCGCAGGGTTTCGGCCGGGAACACCGAGTCCTCGTCCCAGCTTGCCGCGAACGGCGCCATCTTCGCGGACGCGAAGTCACGGGCCACGCTCCGGAACGCCCGCTGGTCCTCGCTCAACTCGAAATCCACCGATGCCTCCCCGGTTCGCGCCCCAAAGCCCGCGGGCGCGCCGATGTTAGCCCGCGACCGCGCCCTGTCAAAGGCCCAGCCAAAGGATTGTCACCCCCCCGCGCCGCTCCTATGATCGCGGCCCAGTTTCGGGAGCGAGGATGATGAGCGGTCCGCGACTGTCGGCCAATCCCGGCGCCTATCCCCTCACGCGCCTTCGCCGCAATCGTCGCGACGACTGGTCGCGGCGGCTGGTCGGCGAAACCCGGCTCGGGGTCGAGGATTTGATCTGGCCGGTGTTCGTTTGCGAGGGCGACGGCTGGCGCGAGCCGGTCGAGTCGATGCCGGGGGTCGAGCGGCTGTCGATCGACTTTGTGGTCGAAGCGGCCGGGGACGCGGCGGCCTTGGGGATTCCGGCGATCGCGCTGTTTCCCGTGGTCGACCCGGACCGCAAGACTCCGGACGGCGAGGAGTCGGCCAATCCGGACAATCTGGTGTGCCGGGCGGTGCGCGCCGTCGCCGAGGCCCATGACTCGCTCGGCATCGTCTGCGACGTGGCGCTGGATCCGTTCACCACTCATGGCCAGGATGGCCTGGTCCGCGACGGCATCGTGGTCAATGACGAGACCGTCCAGGCACTGGTCCGTCAGGCGCTGGTTCAGGCCGAGGCCGGCTGTACGGTGATCGCGCCCTCGGACATGATGGACGGACGGGTCGGCGCGATCCGCGCCGCGCTCGACGCCGACGGCCACGAACATGTGCGAATCATGTCCTACGCCGCCAAATACGCCTCGGCGTTCTACGGCCCGTTTCGCGACGCGGTCGGCTCGGCGGCCCAATTGGGCCAGGCCGACAAGCGGACCTACCAGATCGATCCGGCGAACGGCGACGAGGCCTTGCGCGAGGTCGCGCTCGATATCGCCGAGGGCGCGGACATGGTGATGGTCAAGCCGGGCATGCCCTATCTGGATATCGTGCACAGGGTCAAGGAGGCATTCGGCATGCCCACCTATGTTTATCAGGTGAGCGGCGAGTACGCGATGTTGGCCGGCGCCGCCGCGCGCGGCTGGCTGGACGGCGAGCGGGTGATGCTGGAAAGCCTCTCGGCGTTCAAGCGCGCCGGCGCCGACGGGGTGCTGAGCTACTTCGCGGTCCAGGCGGCGCGGCGGTTGCGCGCCGGCTGAGCACCACCGCCCTATATGTTTGGTATAGGGAGGTCCCGATGAGCGAAGACGACCCGCCCACCGCCAGACCGCGTTTGTCCGCCCGGATGCGCGTGCAGATCGTCGTGGTCGCGGCCGTGCTGCTTGCGGTGGTGGCGGGCATCGGCGGCAGTGTCGGGTATCAGGCGGTCGCCGTCGACCGCGACGCGGACCGCTATCCGCCGCCCGGCGAACGGGTCGATATCGGCGGCTATCGATTGCACCTTCATTGTCTCGGCGTGGTGGACGCGAATCCGACGGTGGTGTTCGAATCGGCACCCGGCGCCTGGTCGCTGGCCTGGCGTCGCGTCCAGACCGACATTGCCCGCACCACGCGCGCCTGTGCCTATGATCGCGCCGGCTACGGCTGGAGCGATGCGTCGCCGGAGCCGCGCAGCGGCCGCCAGATCGTCTACGAACTCAATCAATTGCTGATCAATGGCGGAATCGAGGGGCCGCTGGTGCTGGTCGGTCACGGCGCCGGTGGCCTGTGGCTCCGGCGCTACGCGCGCCGGTTTCCCGACCAGGTCGCCGGCCTGGTCCTGGTCGACGCGGTCGAGGAAGAGGTCGCCGACCTTCACGAGGCGGTGCGCGCGATTCGTCTGCGGCCGATCCAAAAACTGGCGACCGCGGCCCGGCTTGGAATTCTTCGCCATCTGCTGGCCGGCCGGATTCCGATTCCGGCATTGGTGCGCGAGGACCGCCCGGCCTATCGGGCGGCGATGATGCGCCCCCTGACCTACCAGACCCTCGATCTGGAAACCGCGTTGCTGGCCGAGGATGCCGCCGCCGCCAGGACCATCGGGCCGTTTCCGGACCTGCCGCTGGCCGTCGTCTCGGCGCTTCACACCGTGGCCGGCCCGGGGGTGGTGCCGGATGGGTATACGGTGCGGGGCGTCAACGAAACCTGGGAGCGGGCGCAGATGCGCCTGACCCGTCTGGCGGCGGATCCGGTCCACATCACCACCCTGAACAGCGATCACGAGATTCCGCTCAACGAGCCCGAGGTCGTGGTGCTGGCCATCGAACGGCTGTTCGAGCGGATCGTGGTCGCGGGCTCCGGAATGGAAGCAACGTCCGATCGTGAAATCGCGAAATGACGGCCCTTGTCCGGTCCAGGCGGGTTTAACGGGCCCTTAACCGTTATGAAGTGAAATAGGACGGTCTCGATTGCCGAGGATCGCGACCGAAGAGGACGACCAGGGGGACCATGGCAATAGATCTGACCCTCGCGGAATATGAGAACATCCATCCGGTTCTGGTGATCGGAGAGGATGAGAACAAGGTGCGGTATTGCACGCCCAACCAGATGGCCGCCTGGCGGGTGCAGACGTTCTTCACCAAGGAGCCGGAGACGGTCGCCTGGATCGAGGGATTCAGCGCTGACGAGGTGTTGGTCGATGTCGGCGCCAATGTCGGGATGTACACGATCTGGGCGGCGAAAACCGCCGGCGCGCGGGTGTTCTCGTTCGAGCCGGAATCGCAGAATTATGCGTTGCTCAATCGGAACATCGTGCTCAACCGGCTGTCGTCCCGCGTCGTCGCCTATTGCGCGGCGCTAAGCGACGAGACCGCGTTCGACGTGCTCAATCTCAGCCGGTTCGATATCGGCCAATCCTGTCATGCGTTTGGCGAAGCGGTGAACTTCAGGCTCGAGCCGCATCAATTCGCGCTCACCCAGGGTGCGTTCGCGACCCAGCTCGACGAGTTGGTGCAAAGCCAGACCGTGCCGACCCCCAATCACATCAAGATCGACGTCGACGGGATCGAGCACAAGGTCATCGCGGGCGCCAAGACGACGCTCGAAAATCCCGTGGTCAAATCGATTCTGGTCGAGATCAACCAGAACCTCGCCGAGCATGTCGGCGCGGTCACCTTCCTCAAGGACATCGGGTTCACTTATTCGATCGCGCAGGTCACGGAGGCGGAGCGACTGGACGGTGTCTTCAAGGGCGTCGCGAACTATGTCTTCCGGCGTTGAGAAATTCGTCGTCGAGCGCATCATCCAGGCGCCGGTGGTGAGTCGGCCGTTTCCCCATTTCTTTGTCGAGGACGTGTTTCCGGCGGCCTATTACGCCCGGCTTCTGGCCAACATGCCGAGCGGCGAAAACTTCGTGTCCCTGGGCGATACCGGCCCGGTGCCGAAAGGCGCCTACAAGGATCGCCTCGTGTTGATGTTGACCGACGATGAGATCGCCGGCCTGTCCGCGGACAAGCAGGAATTCTGGCGCGACCTGTCGAACTGGCTGCTCGCCGGGCCGATGTTCCTGGCCATGTGCCGGAAATACGACGGGGCGCTGAAGGCGCGGTTCGGCGACGATTTCGACAAGATCGTCCTGTTCCCGGAAGCGCTGGCGGTGCGCGATCGCACCGACTACGCGATCGGCCCCCATACCGATGCCATGCACAGGTTCCTATCGGCCCTGTTCTATTGTCCCAAGGACGACGCGATCGAGCATCTCGGCACCTCGCTCTACGAGCCCGTCGATCGCGGTTTTCAATGTCCCGGCGGTGCCCATTACGATTTCGCCAAGTTCGTCAATGTCGGCACCATGCCGTTCCGGCCCAACAGCATGTTCTGCTTTCTCAAGACCGACAACTCGTTCCACGGCGTCGAGCCGATCCGGGACCAGGAGGTCGAGCGCGACATGATCCTCTACGACATCCGGTTCGCGGACGCGTCCAAGGCGGCATCGCGATAGACCCGCCGGCGGGTTGGCTCCAGGGGGCAAGACGCAAGACCAGACCCCGAACGATGTGACCGCGACACAGCGGCAGCGATCATGGTCGCGACGGCGGACCCAATGGTGTCGGAGCGGGGCGGGAGCGATGTCGAGGCTCAGCCGCACCCGGCGACCGCGCGCCGGGCCATGACCCCGATCAGATGGGCGCGATAGTCGGCGCCGGCGTGGATGTCGGCGTTGAGGTCCGCCGAATCGATCCCGATGCCGTCCAACGCGGCGGCACTAAAATCGTCGGTGAGCGCCTGTTCCATGGCGGCGACGCGGGACACGTTCGGGCCCGCGCCGGTGACCGCGACCCGGACCCCTGAGCCGGTGCGCGCGACCATCACGCCGACGATGGCGTAACGGGACGCCGGATTCGCGAACTTCATGTAACAGGCGGCGTCCGGGATCGGAAACCGGACCGCGGTGATCAGCTCGCCCACCTCCAGCGCGGTCTCGAACAGGCCGGTGAAGAAGTCGTCGGACCCGATCTCGCGCCGGTCGGTGACCACGCTCGCGTTCAGGCCGAGCACCGCGGCCGGATGATCGGCGGCCGGATCGGCGTTGGCGATCGCGCCGGCGATGGTGCCCCGGTTGCGGACATGCGGATCGCCGATCCGCCCGGCCAAGGCGGCCAGGGCCGGGATCGCGCCAGTCACGACATCGCTGGCGGCGACCGCGGCATGGGTGGTCATGGCCTTGATCACCAGGGCATCGCCGTCCCGCGCCACGCCGGTGAGATCTCCGACGCCGGCCAGGTCGATCACGTCGCTGGGCCGGGCCAGGCGCTGCTTGAGGGTCGGCAGCAGGGTCATGCCGCCGGCCATGTAGGCGCCGTCGTCGGCGGCCTGGAACGCAGCCTTGGCCGCGTCCAGCGAGCCCGCCCGGTGGTAGGTGAAGTCGTACATCCTGATCCCTCCCTGCTCAGGCCGCGGCCCGGTCTCGCCGGAGCGCCCGCCACATCCGCTCCGGGGTCGCCGGCATGTCGAGTTGCTCGGAGCCGAGCGCATCGGTGATCGCGTTGATCACCGCCGCCGGCGAGCCGATCGCGCCGGCCTCGCCGCAGCCCTTGACCCCGAGCGGATTGTGCGGGCACGGCGCATCGACACTGCCAGTCCGGTAGCTCGGCACGTCGTCGGCGCGCGGCAGCGTGTAGTCCATGTAGGAGCCGGTCACGAGCTGGCCCGAGTCGGGATCGTAGACGCAGCTCTCGAGCAAGGCCTGGCCGATACCCTGGGTGAGGCCGCCATGGACCTGGCCTTCGACCACCATCGGGTTGATCACGGTGCCGAACGAATCGACCGCCGTGAAATTGACGATCTCCACCCTGCCGGTGTCCGGATCGACCTCGCCCTCGAAGATATG
>CAJWQN010000069.1 GCA_913045505.1 uncultured Rhodospirillaceae bacterium
CGAGACCTGCCCGCAATATCTGCTGCTCGACGTGACCGCCTACGACCAGCCCGGCTTCGACGGCGCCAAATACGTCCTCACCCCGCCCTTGCGCGAGAAATGGAACCAGGACGAGCTCTGGAGAGGCCTCAGATCGAGCGACTTGAACGTCATTTCCACCGACCACTGCCCGTTTTGCCTCAAGGAGCAGAAGGAGATCGGCCGCGACGATTTCTCCAAGATTCCCAACGGCGGCCTCGGCATCGAGAACCGCATGAGCCTGATCTACCATCATGGGGTGAGCATGGGCCGGATCAGCCTCAACCGATTCGTCGAGCTGACCTCGACCGCGCCGGCCAAGATTTTCGGCCTGTTCCCCAGGAAGGGCACGATCGCGGTCGGCAGCGACGCCGACATCGTCGTCTTCGACCCCGACCACGAAGAAACGATCAGCTATTACAACGCCAAGACCCATCACATGAACATCGACTACAACGCCTTCGAGGGCTTCACGGTCAAGGGCGTCGCCGAAACCGTGCTCAGCCGCGGCAAGGTGGTCATCGATAAGGGCGAATATGTCGGCCGCCCGGGCGACGGCATGTTCATCAAACGCGGCCCCTACGGCGGCGCCTACGCCGGCATCCGCTCAAGCCTCAAGCCCGTGGTCTGAGCGGTCCGCCGAAAAATCCTGACTCGGCGCCCGACTACTGCGCGGGATGAGCTATCAGGGATGCGGCCCCCAGGGGGCGGCCATCATCAGCTTGTTTTCCTGGGACAGAATCAGCGGGCGGAGCTTGGCGGCGAAGGCCATGAAATCGGCGTCGGCGGCCACCGCCGCCCAATGGCGGCGGCGGTCGGCGTCGTCGTCGAACTTCCACAGATGGACGAGCTGGTTCATCGCCCCGATATCGCCGGTGAAATAGCCGAGCAGCTTGTCCTGGTATTTTTCCAGCGCCGGCATGCCTTCGCCCTTGTAGAGCTCGATCGCCTCGCCCAGCTTGCCGACATAAAGGGTGTAGGTTCGAAGTTCGTAGACTGCCAAATTGGCCTCCTGTGAATGGGGCTCCGAGGCCCGGCCCTGGCCTCAAGCGTTGCGCTCATCCTTCTCCGGGTCGAGCAGGCGGTGCAGATGGACGATGAAATAGCGGATAAGGCTGTCGTCCACCGATGCTTGGGCGGCCGCCCGCCAGGCGTCGTAGGCGGACTTGTAGTTCGGGAAAATTCCGACGATGTCCAGATCGTCGGTATCGGCGAAGTCGGTTTCGGCCGGATTTTCCAACCGCCCGCCGAACACCAGATGAAGCATTGGCTTGGCCATATTCCCGCGCGCTTATGCCCCGAACGCCGTGCCGGAAGCGAATTTGATCACGACCGGCGCGGGGTACGCAAGGCCCGGCTGGCTCAACGTCGCCCCTGGGCCGCCCCAGGCCGCCCCGGGGCCGCCCCCGGGCCGCCCCGCGGCTAGATCGCGGTCCAGCCGCCGTCTATGACCAGGGTGTGGCCGGTCACCATGGCCGAGGCGGGGCTGGCCAGATAGAGAATGCCGCCGGCCATTTCTTCCGGTTGGGCGAACCGGCCCATCGGCGTCCGGTCCTCGATGATCCGCATTTTTTCGGGCTCGGCGCGCACCTTCGCGGTCAGATCGGTGACCACGAATGTGGGCGCGATCGCGTTGACCCGGATGCCGTGGCTGGCCCATTCGGCGGCGAGCGCGCGGGTCATGTTGACCACCGCGCCCTTGGTCGCGTGATAGGGGAAGTTGGGATAGAAGCCGCCGCCGACCAGGCCCATGATCGAGGCGATGTTGATGATCCGCCCCGAGCCCTGGCGGATCATATGGCGGCCGGCCTCGCGGCTGCAGACGAATATCTGGGTCTGGTTCATCTGCATGATCAGGTTCCAGACCTCGAGCGTCATGTCCGCGGTCGGCTCGCGCCGGGCGGTGCCGGCATTGTTGACGAGCACGTCGATGCGGCCGTGGCGGGCCGCGATCTCGCCGATCACGGCGACGATGCGATCGTTGTCCATGACGTCCAGGGTCCAGGCGTCGCCGCCGCCGCCGGCGGCCGTGATTTCGCCGACCACGGCCTGGGCCGCATCCGCGTCGATGTCGGCGACGCAGACATGGGCGCCGGCCTCGGCCAGGGCGAGGCTGGCGATCCGCCCGAGCCCGCCGCCGCCGCCGGTGATCAAGGCGACATCGCCGTCGATGCGAAACAAGGCGAGCGTGGAAAACGACGGGGTCTCGGCCATCATCTGTCTCCTCGGGCTTCTCGGTCTCGGAAATCGTCGTTCTCGTGGCCCCGACGGTGCTCGGGTCCACGATTGAGCTTGGTCGCCGGCGGCGCGGCTCCCATATGGTTCTATCAGGTCCGGTTTGGCCGGCCGCCGCGACCGGGCCGGGGGGGCCAGCTTTCGGTTGAATGGAGTGCGATCACAATGCGACAATAGGGGCGCGCCGGGCAATGGGTAAGGAATCCGGGATCGCGAGGAGGCCGTTGGTGGATTGGAACGACAAATCAGTCAACGCCCAGACCATAGCGCTGCTCAAGAAGGAGTGCTACCAATCGGCCGTCAAAATGGTCGATCTGACCAGCAACGAAACCAATTTCGTCGCCATGCACAAACTATCCACCGATTTGGCGCAGGTGGTCTACGACGCCGTGTCCAAGCATCTCAAGATCGAGGATTGAGGGCGCGGCCGAGGCGATCAGGCGCGGGTCAAGTGTTCTTCGGGGTCGCCGCCGGTGTCGATCACGCATCGGTTGGTCGCCAGATCGAAGTCTCCGGGGCATAGCAGTCGGATCGGGTTGAACTGATTGCGCTGATCCTGGCAACCGGATCCGACCATCAGCAGGGCGGCGGCCAGTGTGAGCAACGCAACCGCCTTTGGCGCGATCGCGGAGGTTTTCGAGCGGCTCCCGGCGGGCCGATGCTTGCCCGTGGCTGCCGCGCGACCTTTCGCCGTCGCCGTCATGAGCGGAGAGGTCCGCTCAGCGATCGATCGAGCCTGTGCGCGGCGATATGGGCGAACAGCAGGGTTTGCTGGCGGCGCGCGGCCCCGGTCATCGGCCGTTTCGGTCCCGGACGCAGAACCTCGCCTTGGTATCGGTCGGCGACGATGACGCCGCACTCCTCGGGCAGAAGGCTGAGCGGAAAGCCCGCCGGCACGGCGAAGAAAAACTGGTCGCAATGGGGCAGGTAGTCCCGCCACTTGCGATCGGCGCGGAAATCGGCGCGGGTGGTCTTGATTTCGACCACGGCGAACCGGGCCCGCCGGTCGAGCCCGGCGACATCGACCCGCCGGCCCGAGTTCAGGCGCATTTCCGTCAGGGTGCTGTAGCCCAAACCATGGAGAAGCCGAACCACGCCACGCACCAATCCAGCGGCCGTTTCCACCGGTCCGGCGGCGGACGGGCGGTCCGAATCCGGACGTCCCGTCGGCAGGTCCGGAATCCGTGTCCGGCGGGCGGACATCCGTGGCGGCGGCAAGGGCAGTTGATGCTGCACCGCTAATGAAGCTCCGTTGCGCGACGGCTCGCCACGCTCTCCGTTCAGACCAGGAACAACGCCAACATGATCAAGGTCACGACCACGGCCACCGTCGCCGCGATGGTCAGTTTCATGAAGCCGTCCCACTGGGCGCGGTGTTCTTCCAACATTTGATCGGAATCATAACTCATCGGGCTGCGGGCTCCTCGTCCCCGTTCGATCGCCGATACTTAGGATTATCGACTTAGGAATATCGGACCGCCGGGTGTCGCACAAGTGAATTGCCGTGCCCCGAGGGGCACCGCGCGCTCAAGCGATGACCGCCGAAATTTCGGCGCGCGCGGGCAGAATATCGCCGAAGCCCGAGTCCGTGTCAGGCGTGCCGGACCGGTTGCCGGCAATGATCTGGTTGTTTCTGCCGTAAATGGAACTGGCGGCGGCGAAGCCGGCGATGCCGCCGTCCGACCCGGCGTCGTCGGTTACCGACCCGGCGGTGGCGCCGCCCGAGCCGGCGTTGTCGTCGGAAACCTGCCCCGCGGTCGCTTCGGCAATGGCTGGGGTTTGCGGTGGCGTCCCGTCGGCGCCGGCCCGGCCATCGGCGGCCGGTGTTTCGGCCACCGGCTCCTCGTCGCTACTCAGTCGCTCGCGCAGTTCCGCCGTGCGTTCGGCCGCCAGATCGGACCGGGCCTCGTTCAGTTTCTGCCCGGCACCGGCGGCAATCGCGCGATCCGCGGCCGAGGGGTCCGAAGGTGCCAGTGCCGCGCGCCGGACCACTTCCATCTTCCGAATCGTGGCTTCCGGGTCATCGGGAATCTCGGTGGTGTCGATCGAAACTTCGCCGCCGATCGCGTAACGCTTGCCGTCTGGTCCAACCTGGAACTCGAAGGAAATCGCGCCCGCGAAACGGCCGCCGACCGCCTTGTGGGCCTGCTCGTGGCGGCGCACGGCGGCGTCCCGGCTTCTGAGTTCCGCGATCACCCGACGTTCGTCCTCGGTCAGGCCCTGCGGATTCGCGTCCGAGCCTTCCGCGCCGGCCGCCTGAGCCCCGGTCAAGGTCCCGGGCGCGACCAGGGCTTGGGGCAGCCCGCTTTGGCCGGAAGGGGGAGCTTGCGGCGCGGCGATCGGCGCGAACTGGACGCCGGCGGCATCGGTCGCCCGGCCCGGGTCCTCGGCCCTCGGCGCCGGCGCGAACGGCTGGACCACCACGCCCGAAACGGCAACTTGCACGATCATCGTCCGATGCTCGCCCTTCACAAGTTCATCATCGCGGAAGTGCGCCGGGGGCCGCCGACCCGACCGTCACACCCCCGACCTAAGCCATTAATATATAAGAAATTTGCGGCGAAGTCAAAAGGACCGGTCGGTGGGGTCACGTGCAAGGCACAACCCAGGGTGTGGTTATTTTTGCATAAAATGTTATATTTTATCATGGCTGAGACCGCGAGAGGGGGAACCTTGAGCGCCATCGCATCAGCACTGTATTCGCTCGATTTTCATCAAGGGTCGGTGCGCGTGGTTTGGGCCAGCGACAATGTCCGGGCGGTCCTGGGCTGGGAGCCGGCGCAATGCGGTGCCGTGCCTGACTGGTGGGGCCAACACATTCATCCGGAGGATCGGGACGCCGCCGAGACAGGTTTGGCGGCATTGTCTTCGGCCGGCGATCTGGCCCACGACTACCGGCTTCGCCGCAATGACGGGACTTACGTTCGGGTTCGGGACGAGGCCCGGGTCACCCATCGCGATCAGGACGGCCGGACCCATGTCACCGGCTGCTGGACCGCCGCACCGCCGGCGCCGGATGGCGGGGTGCATGACCGGTTGCGAGACGCCGTCGAATCCCTGTCCGAAGGCTTCCTGCTGTGGGATGCCGACGACCGGCTGGTGTTTGCCAACAGTCGATTCCTGGAACTTTATTCGGAAGTCGCGCATCTCCATGTGGCCGGAGTCGAATTCGAAGCCGTCAATCGCGTGGTTGCCGAGACTGGATTGATGGTCGAAGCCCGAGGCCGGGAGGAAGATTTTCTGCGCGAGCGCGTCGAGCAGCACCGAAATCCGCGTGGACCCTACGAGCGCCGCCTCGGGGCCGACCGCTGGCTGCTGTGCAACGAGCACAAGACCCGCGACGGCGGCACCGTGTTCGTCTTCACCGAGATCACCGAGCGCAAGCAACGCGAAGTCGCGCTCGCCGAGAGCGAGCGGAAGTTCCGCAATTTGATCGAGGGGTCGGCCCAGGGAATCCTGATCCATCAATCTGACCGGCTGTTGTTCGCGAACCAGGCGCTGGCCGACTTGCTGGGTTACGACACGCCCGAGGACGTGCTCGCCACGGGCTCGGTCGATGACCACGTCGCGCCCGAGGAGCGGGCGCGGACCCGCGCCTACGGCAAAGCACGGCTAGCGGGGGAGCCAGCTCCGACCGATTACGAGTTCGAAGCCCTGCGCCGGGACGGAACCCGATTGTGGCTCAACAACCGCTCCATGCGGGTCGAATGGGAGGGCGAGCCGGCCATCCAGACTTTCCTGTTCGACGTGACCGATCGCAGGCGCGCCGACGAGGCCTTGCGGGAAAGCGAGACCCAGTTCCGCCTGGTCACCGACGCCTTGCCGCTGGCGATCTTTTTCGTCGACATCGATTTGCGCTATCGGCTGGTCAATAAGAATATGGCGGAGCGGTTCGATCTGTCCCCGGCTGAAGTCGTCGGCAGGTCCGTAGTGGAGGTTCTGGGGCCTGAGAACTTGGCGGTTCTTCAGCCCCATATCGCGATTGCCCTCACCGGGCAGGGACAGACTTTCGAGGTGTCGATGATGGTGACGGGGGGTAAGCGCGACGTTTTAACCACCTACGTTCCTCATAGAGGCGCCGACGGCGCGGTGCGCGGATTCTTTGGCGTCTCCCAGGACATCACCGAGCGCAAGCGCCTGGAGGAGGGTTTCCGCCAAACCCAGAAGCTGGAGGCGATCGGCCAGCTTGCCGGCGGTATTGCTCATGATTTCAACAATATCCTCCAGATCATCGCCGGATTCACGGAACTCTCGCTCAAGACGCTGTCGCCGGGCTCGACGGGAACGCACTACTTGCAAAAGGTGCTGGAGTCGTCCGAGCGCGCCCGAAGCCTGGTGCAACAGATACTCACCTTCAGCGGGCGCGAGCCGGCACGGAAGATCACGGTCGATTTGGGCCGTGTGGTGCCGGGCGTGATCGAAATGCTGCGCGCGACCTTGCCGGCGACGATTACCATCGACCGCGACTTCGCCGCCGCCGATTTCACCGTGACCGCCGATCCGACCCAGATCGAGCAGGTCATCGTCAATCTATGCACCAATGCCGCCCATGCGATGCGGAACGGCGGCGGGCGTTTGCTCCTGTCCCTGGATCGGGTTGATTTCCCGAACGCCCAGGAATCGGCGGGCGTTGCCTTGGCGCCCGGCGCCTATACCCGGTTAGGAGTTGCGGATACGGGTCATGGCATGGACGAGGAAACTCGCCAGCGTATTTTCGAGCCGTTCTACACCACCAAGAGCCTGGGCGAGGGCAGCGGGCTCGGTTTGGCGGTGGTTCATGGCATCGTCACCGATCATGATGGCGCCGTCACCGTGGACAGCGCGCCCGGCCAAGGCACAGGTATCTCGGTCTATCTGCCGGTCGCCAAGCCCGGATCGACGACGGCCGAACCTGATCGGGGGGACCAATGCGCGGGTGGAACCGAGCGAATCCTGTTCGTCGATGACGAGCCACAATTGGTCGAGGTCGCGGCGGCGCTATTGTCCGGCCGGGGCTACCGTGTGGTCACCGCCCAATCGGCGGCCGAAGCCTTGGCGTTGTTCGCCCGAGATCCGATGTCCTTCGATCTGGTGATCAGCGACCAGACCATGCCGGGAATGGCCGGCGACGCCCTGGCCCGCGCCTTGCTCGACATCCGCGCTGATCTGGCGATCATCTTGTGCACCGGCTACAGCCATTCCATTGACGAGGCCGGCGCCTACCGCATCGGCATTCGGGAACTGGTGATGAAGCCGCTGATTGGTCAAGATCTGTTTGCCGCTGTCCGCCGGGTCATCGACCGGGCCTGACCGGACCCCGCGTTCCTATTTGGTCAACGGCGGCGCTTCGCCTTCGGGCAATGGCACCTGGTAGACGTTGAGGGTCATGGACACCAGGGTGTAGTAGCCGAGCAGGCCGACCAGCTCGACGGTTCCGTTTGGACCCAGATGATCGAGCGCGGCCTGATAGGTGGCGTCGGAAACCTCACAGGAGTCCAACAATTCGACGGTGAATTCGTAGACCGCGATCTCGTCCGTGTTGGCGAAATCGGGCCGGCGGCGGGCCTCGATGGCATCGATCACCGCTTCGGCCAGGCCGCTTTCGAGAGCCAATTTCCTGTGGGCGTACCATTCGAACTGGGCGGTCCATTGCCGTGCCACCACCAGGATCGCGAGTTCCGACAACCGCTTGGAGAGCGACGTGCTGAATCTCAGGAAGGCGCCCAGATTCTGGGCGCGGTCGGCCAGTTCCGGGCTTTGCAGCCAGGCGTTGAAGGGGCCGTGAGTCGCGGTTTTCCGGGGACCGGCGATGATGGTGTCGCGAACCCGGCGCTGGGCGGGAGTCATCTGTTCGGGGCTGAGCGGGGTGATGCGGCTCATCGCTGTGTCCTCCTCAAGCCAGCGGCGCCAGCGCCAGGCAACCGTCGGCCAGCATCTCGATCGGCGTGAGGTCGCGATCGGCGCAAGAGTCGGGCCGGGTCGGGGTTCGAATCCAGTTCAAGACCCGGTCGCGGATGAGGTAGAGGATATGGCGGGTCCAGGGCGAAGATATGCTCCAACTCGGCCTCGAGCGGGGCGATTTCCGTGTCCGAGAACAAGGACGCCGGGATCACGAACCCGTCGCGGTCGAACTGGTCCAATTGTGCTTGGCTGAGTTTCATGGCGTGCTCGGTTGTGCGTTGCGATCGCCAATGGTATTGCGCCGAGGCGTTTGGCTCAAGCGGCGGGAGGTGGACGGCAATGGCGGGCCGACTCGAGGACAAGGTCGCGATCGTTACCGGCGCCGGCTCGATCGGGCCGGGCTGGGGCAATGGCAAGGCAACCGCGGTGTTGTTCGCGCGCGAGGGCGCCAAGGTGGTGGCTGTCGATCGCGACCCTTCCGCCGCCGAGGAGACCCGGGCCGTTATCGCCGGCGAGGGCGGAGAGTGCCTCGCCCACACGGCCGATGTCGCCGTGGCCGGCGAGGTCGCGGCGATGGTGGCGGCGGCAATGGCGGCTTATGGGCGGATCGACGTGCTCCACAACAATGTCGGGATCGCTTCCGGCTTGGCCGGGCCGGTGGCGACCGAGGAAGACGACTGGGACCGGGTGTTCGCGGTCAACGTCAAGAGCATGTTCCTGACAGCCAAGCATTGCCTGCCGATCATGGAACGCCAGGGCGCCGGCTCGATCATCAACATCTCGAGCATCGGCGCGATCCGCTATATCGGCATTCCCTACGTTTCCTACGCGTCGAGCAAGGCCGCGATCCTGCAGTTCACCCAGACCGTGGCGCTCGAATACGCGGCCAAGGGCATCCGCTGCAACGCGATCCTGCCGGGGTTGATGAACACGCCCATGGTCCATGCCTCGTTGATGGACCATTACGGCGATGCCGATCAGTTGCTGGCCGAGCGCGACGCGGCTTCGCCGACCGGCAAGATGGGCGATGCCTGGGACATCGCTTACGCGGCGCTCTATCTGGCGTCCGATGAATCGAAATACGTCAACGCTGCCCAGTTGGTGGTCGATGGCGGGCTCAGCGCCAAGATCGGTTGAGCCCGGCCGACCCGAACAACAGGAGGGACAAGGTGTTTTACGAAACCAAGGACAATGACCACGGCCTGCCCCACGACCCGTTCAAGAGCTGCATCGTGCCGCGCCCGATCGGCTGGATCGGAACGGTGAGCGCGGCGGGGGTGGTCAATCTCGCGCCCTACAGCTTCTTCAACGGTGTCTCCTCGAGCCCGCCGATGGTGATGTTCGCCTGCAACGGCCGCCAGCCCCATGGTCCGAAGGACACGATCACCAATTGCGAGCAGACCGGCGCGTTTACCTTCAGCCTGGCCTGCTGGGACTTGCGCGAACAGATGAACCAGACCAGCGCGCCGGTGCCGGCCGAGGTCGATGAATTCGACCTCGCCGGGCTCGAGGCGGTGCCGTCCCGGCTGGTCGCGCCGCCCAGGGTCAAGGGCTCGCCGATTCATTTCGAATGCCTTCACCATCAGACGGTCGATCTGCCCTGTGACCTGGCCGACTCTCGCAACGCGATCGTGATCGGCCGGGTCATCGGCATCCATATCGACGACGCCGTGCTCACCGACGGCCTGGTCGATATGTCGAAGATGAAGCCGATCGCCCGCCTCGGCTACATGGACTACACCCGGGTCGACATGGTGTTCGCCATGGAACGGCCGACCTGAGCAAAATCGCTTGACAGGCGATCCGGCGATCGGATAGCAATCGCCCGTCGCGCCGATTTGATATCAGATTGCGGGCGCGTAAAAAATGCAGCTAAAGCGAGGCGGACTCCGCCCGGCGAATAGCTGGGGCGGAGTTTTTTTCGAGGGCTTGGTCCACCGCTAACGGACCCGCGGAAATTTGATAGGGCAGCTTGCGACCGCGTTACCAATCGTCTAAAGCGCCACGGGGATTGCTCCGTGGGCCCGCCATTTGGTGCCGGGAGGAGCGATCCGATGAGGATTTGCCGACAAGCATTACTTAAGCAGGCCGACCCGATTCGGGCGTCGCGGCCATGAACGCGCTGCCGATATTTGTCCGGCTCCAGGGCCGCCACGGCCTTGTCGTCGGCGGCGGGGCGGCGGCGGCGGCCAAGCTGCGCCTGTTGCTGAGCGCCGGGGCCGAAGTCGCCGTGGTCGCGCCCCGAATATGTGGCGAGATCGCTGATCTGGTTCGCGGCGGCGGGGTCGACCTGGTGGCGCGGGGTTTCGTCGGCGGCGATGTCGCGGGCCGCGCCATCGTGTTCGCCGCGACCGGCATCGATGCGGTCGATGAGCGGGTCGCGGAGTCCGCCCGCGCCGCGGGGGTGTCGGTCAACGTGGTCGACCGGCCGGACGCCTCGAGCTTCACCATGCCGGCGATCGTGGATCGCGACCCGATCGTCATCGCTATTTCCACCGGCGGCACCGCCCCGATCCTGGCCCGCGAAATCCGGGCGCGGCTGGAATGCTTTATCCCGGCAGGTCTCGGCGCGCTCGCCCGCTTCGCCGGGAGCTTTCGGGGCGCGGTCCGGGCCGTGATCCCGGAACCGGTTGCCCGGCGCCGGTTCTGGGAGCGGTTTTTCGACGGCCCGATCGCCGCCGATGTGCTGGCCGGTGCCGAGGCCGGCGCGGCCGAGCGGATGCTGGCGCTGGTCAACCGGCCTGTGCCCCCGGAGTCCCGAACCGGCTCGGTCGCCCTGGTCGGCGCCGGCCCCGGCGATCCCGACCTGCTCACGATGCGTGCCCTACGGGTTCTCCGGCAGGCCGACGTGGTGATCCACGACAATTTGACCGGGCCCGGGATTCTCGACCATGCCCGGCGCGACGCCGAGCGCATTTTCGTCGGTAAGCCCAAGAGCCCGAACCGCGCCAGCCAGGACCGGATCAACCGGTTGATGGTCGATCACGCGCGCCGCGGCCGGCGCGTTGTCCGGCTCAAGGGTGGCGATCCACTGCTGTTCGCGCGCGGCGGCGAGGAGCTTGCCTATCTCCGCGACGCGGGCGTCGCGGTTACGGTGGTGCCCGGCGTCACGGCGGCCCTCGCCGAGCCCAGCGAGGCCGAGCCAGCGCCGCTGGCGGTGGCGGTCTAGGGAGGATGGCGGGATGACATTGCAAGTGGTCAACGCCAACCGGCTGGTCGATGGTTTGGTGGTCTATTTGTCCGAAGCGGACGATTGGTCGGAGAAGATCGAGGACGCCCTGGTCGCCGCGACCGAGATCGAGGCGGAGGGTCTGCTGGCCACCGCCGAGCGCGCCGCGATCGGGGCGCCATGCGTGATCCAGCCCTATTTGATCGACATCGTCGTGGACGGCGACGTGCTGAAACCGTTGCGCTATCGCGAGCGGCTGCGCGCCTTGGGACCCAGCGTCCGACGTGATCTCGGCAAGCAGGCGGAGGGATAGGGCGGATGTACCGATACGACGAATACGACCATACCCTGGTGGCCGAACGGATCGCGCAGTTTCGTGGCCAGGTTGCGCGGCGGCTGAGCGGCGCGTTGACCGAGGACCAGTTCAAGCCGTTGCGGCTGATGAACGGTCTCTACTTGCAATTGCACGCCTACATGTTGCGGGTCGCGATTCCCTACGGCACGTTGTCGTCGAACCAGATGCGCCGCCTGGCCGACATCGCGCGCCGCTATGACAAGG
>CAJWQN010000070.1 GCA_913045505.1 uncultured Rhodospirillaceae bacterium
GGAATCAGATAGCTGTAGACGCCGTAGGCCAGGCCGCGCTTTTCGCGCACTTCTTCGGTCAAGCGGGAGGAAAAGCCGCCGCCGCCGAGCACATGGTTCATGACGTAGGCGGCATAATAGTCCGGGTCGTCGCGCTTGACCCCGCCATGGCCGAACACCGCCACGCTTTGCGGAACCGCCATGCGTTCGACCACCACCGCGCCGCGGGCGCCGGGCATCGTTTCGGGCACCGCCGCCGGTGCCGCCTCGGCGGGCAGGGCGGCGAACGCGCGGTCGAGCAGGGGCCCGAGATCGGCGGCGCCGATATCGCCGGAAACGCCGATCACCAGGACGTCGCGGGCCAGCCGCTCGGCGACGAACCGGCGCAGATCCTCGACCGCGAGTGCGGACATCGACTCCGCCGTGCCTTCCTTCGGCCGCCCGTAGGGATGGTCGGCGAAGGCCGCGGCCGCCCACAAGCGGCGCGCCAGCCGGTTCGGGTCCCGGGTGATGCGGGCCAGTGCATTCAGATTTTGCTGACGCACCCGCTCGATCGCATCCGTGTCGAAGCGCGGCGTGGTTAGTGCCGCGGCCAGCAGGTCGGCCGCCTGCTCGCGATGTTCCGACAGGGTCTTCAGGGATCCGGAAAACACGTCGCGCTGGGCCTCGAACCACAGTTCGATCGCTAGTTCCTCGAGCTGTGTCTGAAAGGCCAGCGAGTCGCGTTCGCCGGCGCCCTCGTCCAACAATCCCGACACCAATTGGGCCAAGCCGGCCTTGCCCGGCGGATCGAGCTTGGCGCCACCCCGGAACGCGAATCTGATGGTAAGGAAGGGAATCGCGCGCTCTTCGACCAGCCAGGCCTCGATTCCGCCGGGGCTGACCACTCGTTGCACGGTGACCGCGCCCGCCGGGGCGCCGGCGCCGGCCGAAATGGCGACGATAAGCGCGACAGCCGCGAACGCGGTCCGGACTTGGCAGGGGATCATGGCGGGTCGGGCTCCGGCGTTGCTCAACTGGGTGGTGAATCGGGCGACGCGGCGGCCGGCAGCAGCAGGCCGGTGACCGCGTGCTCCGGTCTCAGCATGGCCTTGGCGGCGGCGACCACCTGGGCGGCGGTCACCGCCTCGATCCGCCGCGGCCAGCTTTCGACGTCGTCGACCGTCAAACCGGCGGTCAGCGCGCCACCGAAGATGCGGGCAATCATGTAGAGGCTGTCACGGGCGTAAATTGTCCGCGCCTTGATCCCGAACTTGACCCGAGCCAACTCGTCGTCACCGACGCCGTCGGTGATCAGCCGGGCGATCTCGGCCTCGACCGCGGCCTCGACGGCGGCGGGATCGGCACCGGCCCGCGGCATCGCGAAAATCGCGAACCGAGTCGGATCATAGGTGCCGCCATTGTAATTGGCGCCGGCCTGATCGGCGATTTTTTGTTCGACGACCAGCGCCTGGTAGAGCCGGCTGGTGGTGCCGCCGCCCAAGATCTCGGTCAGCACGTCGAGCGCCAGCGCATGGCCGTCCGGATCGGTCCGGTAGCTCGGCGCGATGTAGCCGCGGCTCCATTCTGGATTGGCGACTCGGGCGTCGGTCATCTCGACCCGGCGCGCGGCACGCTGGGGCGGCTCCTGAGGACGGGCCCGCTCCGGCACCGGGCGCGATTTCAATGCCGCGAAATAGCGTTCGGCCAAGGGCCGCAACTCGGCGGCGGTGATATCGCCGATCACCATCAGGACCGCGTTGTTGGGCACGTAATAGGTCCGATAGAAGGCGAGCGCCGCGTCGCGGTCGAAACCCCGGATCTCGTGTTCCCAGCCGATGATCGGCAGCCGATAGGGGTGTGACAGATACTGGGCGGCGTTGACCTGTTCCGAGAACAACGCCCGCGGCCGGTTGTCGGTGCGGCTGCGCCGTTCCTCGAGCACCACGTCGCGCTCGGTCACGAAATCCTTATCGGAGAATGCGAGGTTGACCATTCGATCGGCCTCCATCTCCATCACGATCTCGAGCCGGTCGCGGGCGATGTTCTGGAAATAGCCGGTATAGTCATGGCTGGTGAAGGCATTGTCGGTACCGCCGTTGCGGGACACGATCTTGGAGAATTCACCCGCCGGCACCGTGGCCGTGCCCTTGAACATCATGTGTTCCAGCATATGGGCGATGCCCGACTCGCCGGGCCGCTCGTCGGCGGCGCCGACCCGGTACCAGACCGCGTGATGGACCACCGGCGCGCGATGATTGGATACCACCACCACCTGAAGCCCGTTGTCGAGGGTGAAGCTCTCGGCGCCGAAGGTCTCGCCGGCCTCGACAGCCGCGGTCGCGCCGACAACCAACGCGCCGACAGCCGCGACAAGACGGGTGATGGGCATAAATCCGTTGTTCGAAAAAGGAATCGCGGGGCGCATCGTCATGGCGTTCACGGTCACTGCTTGCGTTGGATGGTCGGGGTCTCGCCATGGGTCGGGGGCAAGCCGGCGGCCGCATTCTCGCGCAAGCGCTCGGCCTCGGCCACCGGATCGACGATCTCGGCCTCGTCCTTCGATTGACCTTCCCAGAACATCAGGTCATCGACGAAACGCTCGTCCTCGACCGCGTAGATGCCGTTCTCCCGATTGATTTGCTGGCGAATGTCGGGATCGACGTCGAGCGCCCCGGCCTTGTCGAGAAGCGCGGTCTCGCCGGCGGAGCGCTCGACCTTGCCGCCGCTGCGCAATCCCATCAAGATCCGCTGGGCCTGGCGGCGCAGATCGACCTCTTGGGGCCGCGGCTGGCCGGGCGCCGGCGGACGCAGATGAAAATCCGGCGGCAGCGACAAAGGCGCGTGCTCGACCACATTGTATTCGTCCGGCGACTGCTTGCCGAAGCCGAGTTCCTTCTTGAGCGCCGTGGTGTCACAGGCGCCGAGGCCGGCGCCCAGCAGAGCGACCGCGGCACCGCGTTCCAGACAACCGATCGCGCGTTCTCGCCAGCCTGTCATGATCGGTCCAATCTAGCCTTTTGTCGGGACTCCATCAACGAGGCCAACACCAGCCCGCCAACGCCGATGGTGATCGCGGCATCGGCGAGGTTGAACGCGGGCCAGTGCCAGCCGAAAGCGTGGAAATCGAGGAAATCGATCACCGCGCCCCACCGCAGGCGATCGACCACGTTGCTCAGCGCGCCACCGATGGCGAGCCCCAACGCGATTGCGATTCGCCTCTCGCCGACCCGCCACAACCAAACCCCGAGCGCCGCCGCCACCGCCAGGGCGAAGCCGGCCAGCAACCACGGTCCGACCACCGCGTTGTCGGCGAGCATGCCGAAGCTGACGCCGGTGTTCCAGACCAGCACAAGATTGAGAAACCCGGTCACCGGAACCGGGGCGGTCGCGGCCAACCCGCTCAGGGCCATCGCCTTGGTGGCCTGGTCGAGAACAACCACCGCCGCCGCGATCGCCAGACCGAGCCTGAGAGTTGGCGTCACGGCCGGCCTCGGGCGATCGCCACGGTCGTGTCCGGCCCGACCGCGATCCGGCAGCGCCGGCACAACTCGCCGCCGCTCGCTTGCGCCCCGACCTCGGCCAGCACCTGCCAGCAGCGGGCGCATTTTTGGCCCGCGGCCGGCGTGACCACGACCCCGATCGCGGGTTCTTCCGCCAGACCGAACGCCGTTGCCGGCGGCGCGCCCACGGTGACAGACGCGGCCGAGGTGATGGCCAGTTCGGCCAGATCGACCGAGTCCAGAAGGGCAGCGTCGGCTTCGGATACAAACACCTGGATTTGGGCTTGCAGGCTGGCGCCGATGCGTTTGCCGCGGCGCTCGACCTCGAGCGCGCCGGTGATCACCCGCCGGATCGCCCGTAGCCGCTCCCAGCGGGTCGCCAGCGCCTCATCGCGCCAACCGGCGGGCGTTTCGGGGAACAGCCGCAGATGAACGCTGTCGTCGTCCGACGGCCAGCGGGCAAGCCAGGCTTCCTCGGCGGTGAACGCCAGCACCGGCGCAAGCCAGGCCGTGAGCCGGTCGAACAGATGATCGAGGACAGTGCGGGCGGCGCGCCGGCGCGGCGCATCCCGCGAATCGCAATAGAGCGAATCCTTGCGCACGTCGAAGTAAAACGCCGACAGGTCGATGGCGCAGAAATTGTGGAGCGCGTTGTAGAAGCCGTGAAACGTATAATCATCGAGGGCGCGGCGGTGATGGGCATCGAGTTCGGCCAGGCGATGGAGCACCCAGCGCTCCAGTTCGGGCATCTCGGCCGGATCGAGCCGCTCGGCCGAGTCGAAACCGGCGAGATTGCCGAGCAGATAGCGCAGCGTGTTGCGCAGCCGACGATAACTCTCGGCCATGCCCTTGATGATTTCCGGGCCGATTCGGAGATCCTCGCCGCAATCGCTCATCGCTACCCACAGCCTCAGAATATCGGCACCGCTTTGCGCGATCACCTCTTGGGGTTCGATCGTGTTGCCGAGCGACTTCGACATCTTCCGGCCCTCGCCGTCCATGACGAAACCGTGGGTCAGCACCACCTCGTAGGGCGCCCGCCCGCGGGTGCCGCAGGCCTCCAGCAGCGATGATTGGAACCAGCCGCGATGCTGGTCCGAGCCCTCCAAATATACGGTCGCGGGCCATTGCTGGCTGGTGTCGCCCTCCAGCACGAAGCTGTGGGTGGAGCCCGAATCGAACCAGACGTCGAGGATATCGCGGACCGGTTCATAGCGAGCGGGGTCGTAATCGGGTCCCAGGAAGGTGGCCGGATCTGCGGTGAACCAGATATCGGCGCCGGCCGCCTCGACCGCCGCCGCGACCCGATCGATGACCGCCTGATCGCGGAGCGGCTCGCCGGTCTCCTTGTCGGTGAACACCGCGATCGGCACGCCCCAAGCGCGCTGGCGCGAGACGCACCAGTCGGGCCGGTCCTCGACCATGGCGCGGATTCGATTGCGCCCGGCTTCCGGCACCCAGCGGGTGGCGTCGATCGCCCGGAGCGCGGTCGCGCGAAGATCGCCTGTATCCATGCTGATGAACCATTGCGGCGTGTTGCGGAAGATCACGGGCTTCTTCGACCGCCAGGAATGCGGATAGGAATGGGTGTATTGCTCGACCGCGAGCAGGGTGCCGGCCTCCTCGAGTGCCGCGTTCACCGCCGGATTGACCTTGTAGACATGGGCGCCGGCGAATTCGGGCACATCGGCCAGGAACCGACCGTCGTCACCCACGGTGTCGGGAACCTCGAGCCCGTGGCGGGCGCCCAACTCGAAATCATCGGCGCCGTGACCGGGGGCGATATGAACGAAACCCGAGCCCTGATCGGTGGCGACAAAATCGCCGTGATAAAGCTTGGGCTCGATGCGGTAATGAGCGCCCGCCAAGGGGTGGCGCGTGAGAGTGCCGGCCAGCGCGGTCCCGGTGAGGGAGGCGATCTTGCGCCAATCCGCGATGCCGGCCTTCTTCCGAACGGCCTCGGCCAGGGCGTCGGCGAGAACCAGGCGTTCACCGGGCCGGGCCAGCGATCCGTCGGCGACCGCCGCGACCTCATAGACGCCGTAGCCGATCGAGTCTCCGAACGCGATCGCCCGGTTGCCCGGAATCGTCCACGGCGTGGTCGTCCAGATCACCACGGAAGCGCCGTCGAGCGCCCGGTCCGACGGCGCGATCACCGGAAACCGGACGAAAATCGCGGGCGTGGTCACGTCCTTGTATTCGACCTCGGCCTCGGCCAGCGCCGTCTTCTCGACCGGCGACCACATGACCGGCTTGGCGCCCTTGTAGAGCCCGCCATTGATCAGAAATCTGCCGATTTCGCGAACGATTTGGGCCTCGGCGACGTAGCTCATGGTCAAATAGGGCCGATCCCAGGCGCCGAGTACCCCAAGGCGCTTGAAGTCGGCCATTTGAACCCCGATCCAGCGATCGGCATAGGCCCGGCATTCGCGGCGGAACTCCTCGACCGGAACCTGATCCTTGTCCTTGCCCTGCTTGCGCCACTCCTGTTCGATCTGCCATTCGATCGGCAGTCCGTGGCAGTCCCAGCCGGGGATGAAATGGGCGTCGCGGCCCATCATTTGCCGGGATCGATTGACCATGTCCTTGAGAATTTTGTTCATGCCGGTGCCGATATGGATCGGTCCGTTGGCGTAGGGCGGCCCGTCATGGAGAATGAATTTCTCGCGCCCTTCTCCGGCCTCGCGCAGGCGCGGCCACAGGCCGATCCGCTCCCAGCGTTCGAGCAGCGCCGGCTCGCGCTTGGGCAATCCCGCCTTCATCGGAAACTCGGTGCGGGGCAGGAACAGGGTCGATTTGTAGTCGGCGGTCACGTTTGGCTCGGAGAATTATTGGTTGAAAGGAGTCCGGCCGACATCGGCCGGCGGCGACGACCCTTTGAGCATGAACCGGGCGTTCCGGCAATCCTCGGCCATCTGCCGCGTCAATTCGGCGATGTCGTCGAATTTCAGTTCCGGGCGAATCCAGTTGACGAACGCGACCCTGAGATAGCGTCCGTAGAGATCGCCTTCAAAATCGAACAAATAGACCTCCAGCACAACGGTCTTGCCGTCGAAGGTCGGCCGGACCCCGGCGCTGGCCACCGCCGGATGCCATTCGGTGCCGCCCGGCCCGACGATGCCGACCCAGACCGCGTAAATGCCGAGCGCGGGCTCGACATGGTCGTCGAAATGCAGGTTGGCGGTGGGATAGCCGAGGGTGCGGCCGCGTTTGTCGCCGTGAAGGACACGGGCCTCGACTTCCCACATATGGCCGAGGATGGCGGCGGCGAGCCGCGGTTCGCCCCGTTGCAGGTAGGCGCGCACCCGGCTCGATGAATAGATTTCGCCGGCATTGCCGATCTGGGCGACGCGGCTGACGCCGAAACCCGATTTGGCGCCGGCCTCGGCGAGCAGCGCGTGGTTTCCGGCGCGGCCCCGGCCGAAACGGTAGTCATGGCCGACCACCACATGGCCGACTCCGAGGCCCGCGGCCAGCACATCCTCGATGAAGGACTCCGCCGTTCTCTGGCTGAACGCCTTGGTGAACCGGAGCACGAACATGATATCGACGCCGCATTCGCCGAGCCGGCGCACCTTGACCCGAAACGGCGCCAGGCGATGGGGTGCGAGGTCCGGGCGCAACACCTTGATCGGATGGGGCTCGAAGGTGAGGACCGCCAGGGGCCGGTCCTGCTGGCGGGCGATCTCGGCGGCGTGGCCGATCACGCCCCGATGGCCCAAGTGGACGCCGTCGAAATTGCCCAGCGCGACCACCGCGCCGCGCGCTTCGGGCGACACGTCGCCGACATACCGGATGATGCGCATTTGCCGCGCGTTTAGCGCAATTGACGGACCTTGGCAACCGGCGCCGCCGCGCCCAACCGGTGGCCCGGAGTTCGCTCCGGGAAAGCGCCTAGTCGTCCGCGCGTGACCGCACTCAGTCGTCCGCGCGTGACCGCACTCAGTCGTCCGCGCGTGACCGAACTCAGTCGTCCGCGCGTGACCGCACTTAGTCGTCCGCGCGTGACCGCACTTAGTCGTCCGCGCGTGACCGCACGAGGACCACCGCCTCGCCGTCGACCACGACTTTCTTGCCGACCATGCAAGTGGTGTGGAGCGTTGCTCGTTTGCGCGCGCCGTCGAGCGCCGTGACGGTGGCTCGGGCGACCACGGTGTCGCCGGCGCGAACCGGCGCCTTGAACCGGCAGTCTTGGCTGACGTAGATGCAGCCCGGCCCCGGCAGCTTGGTGCCGAGCACGGTCGAAATGAATGAGGCCGGCAGCATGCCGTGGGCGATGGTGCCCCGAAATCGGGTCTGGGCGGCATATTCTTCGTCGAGGTGGACCGGATTGGTGTCTCCGGAAATGCCGCAGAACAAAACGATGTCGCTCTGGGTCACGGTCCGGCTGTAGATCGCGGTCTGACCGACGGCCATGTCCTCGAAGCACAGGCCGTCGAGTTCCCGGGCGTGAACCGCCGCGACCTCGGCTTCCTTGGTCACATCGCCAGTGGCGGTTTGCCCGGTATCCGGCATCGGCCGACATCCCATCCGTTCGAGATCGATTTATTGCAACGCAATATATCGATCTCATGGGAAAGGCGCAAGCCTGTCAAAGATATAGGTGCGGCGAACCGGTTATTTTATTGCAGCGCAAGAAGCGGATAACGGCCCGATATGTCCGCTACTTGTCCTTGAGCTTCGGCCATTTCTGTTCGGCCATCGCGATGAAGCCGGGGATGTCCTTCTGCCACTTCTTCTGAATATTAGCGTTGAGATTGAGGTAGAGCCGGCCTTCGACGATTTTCCATGCCATCGGGTCGAACCCGACCTTGTTTCCCTTGGCGACCCCGTAGGCGCAATAGCCGCCGAACGCGGGTGCATACTTGGCCGGATCGGCGGCGAACAGGTCACGGTTGTCCATATTGGCGAACCGCCAGGTGGCGCCCATCCATTCGTAGGTGAAATTCTTGCTGCCTTCGACCGGCATCCCGTCGAGGTGATAGGCGGCCGGATCGTAGCCGTCGATGGCGTTGCCGAACAGGGTCTTGTTGACCGGCCCGCCGGCGGCGGCGGCACTGGCGAGGAACGCCGTCAGCGCCAACGCGAACAGGCCCGATGCCAAGGAACGGATCATTTCTTGAACTCCTCTCGAACGGTCGGAACCAAGTCCGTTACCCGGACCGTAATCTAGAACCGCCCGTGCGGGCCAACAAGACGCGTTCACAATAACGTGAAGGCGATCCATCGGCTCGGAGCGAGTCCAGGAACGCGGCATCGGCGATTTGTCGACGACGGCTTGGCTGGCCCGCCGTCCAGCCAAAACGGCCGACGGCGTATCGGCGACCGGTCTCCTCCCAGACCCGCGACCCGCGCCCGGAAATCCCGTCGGCGAATCGATGGATGGTCTCGGTATAGGCTGATCGTCTTTCGTCCCTCACGGGCGACACCGGGTAGGGCCGATTCCGGGAGTTGATCGCCGTAAACCGGGTGCGCCCGCCATTTGACGACAGTGCCCGGGCTCCCTAGTTTGTGCCGCGCCGCGGGCGTCTTATGCCTCCAACATACCGGATCGAGCCCTATCCCTTGAACGATATAGCTGACTCCGTGAGTGGTGCTCCTTCGGCGGGCGCGACGATCCTCCATTCTCCCGGCCGGTTGGAGCGGCTGCTGCGCGCGGGGGAATTCGTCGTCACCGCCGAGACCACGCCGCCGGTGTCGACCGATCCGGAGGCCGTGCTGGCGCGCGCGCGTTGCCTCGAGGGCGTGGCCGATGCGGTCAACGTGACCGATGGCGCCGGCGCCCGCGCCCATCTGTCGAGCCTGACCACCGCCGGGATCCTGGCGCGGGCGGGGATCGAGCCCGTGCTCCAGTTCACGGTCCGCGATCGCAATCGGCTGGCGTTGCAGGGCGACCTGCTGGGCGCCGCCGCCTCGGGCGTGCCCAACATCCTATGTCTGCGCGGCGACGATGCATCCAACGGCGATCAGCCCGAAACCAAGATGGTCCATGACCTGGAAAGCCGCGAATTGATGGCGTTGGCGCGGCGCTTGCGTGATGACGGCCGGCTGCCGTCGGGGCGCGCGATCGACCGGCCACCGGAACTGCTGATCGGAGGGGCCGACGCGCCGGTCGATCCAGGCCCCGATTGGCGCCCGGACAGCCTTCGCGCCAAGATCGCCGCCGGGGCCGATTTCTTCCAGACCCAGTTCTGCTTCGATATCGACATGGTGCGCCGCTACATGGCCCGGCTGCGGGACGAGGGGGTCCTGGAGGGCCGCTATTTCCTGATCGGGATCGGCCCGATCGCCTCGGCCAAGTCGGCGCGCTGGATGAATGCCAACCTGTTCGGCGTCGAGGTTCCAGACGCGACGCTGCGCCGTCTCGATGGTGCCGACGATCAGCGCCGGGAAGGACTCCGCATCTGTGTCGAGCTGATCGACCAACTCAAGGACGTGCCGGGTGTCTCGGGCGCCCATCTGATGGGTCCGGGCATCGAGCAGGCCGCGGCCGAGGCGATCGCCGAATCCGGCATCCTCGGCGAACGCGGCGCGTCCTGAACGAACCCACCTCCGTTAGCCGGCCCGTTCCGCGCGGTGGGCGTCGGCGAAGTCGGCGAGGCTGTTAAAGGTGAAGTGAGGCTCGGCTTCCGACGCCGGAGACGCGCCGACGCCGGGCTTGTCGTGGCGCCGGTTGATCCAGTTGGTCGCGAGCCCCAGTTGGCGTGCCGGCGCGATGTCGTGATACAGGCTTTGGGCGGTGTGCAGGACCTGGCCGGGGGCGACACCGAGCGTGTCCAACCTCTCGAGCAGGGCGCGGAAGTTGCGCGGATCGGGCTTGTAGCTGCCGACCTCTTCGGCCGTCACCACCGCGTCCAGCGCGACCCCGAGCTTGGTCTGGGTGCGGGCGAACGAGGCCCGATCGACATTCGACAAGACCGCCAGCTTGTAGTGCTGTTTCAAATAGGCGAGCGCCGCCGGCGTATCGGCGAATGGCGGCCAGTCGCCGATCGAGACGGCCAAGGCCTCCGCCTCCGCGTCACTGGCTCGGAGGCCGTGTTCGGTGGCGATGGCTCTCATGACCGCGCGCAGGATGTCGGCGTAGAGCATCGTCGGGTTGGCGTCTTCGATCGCATGTTCGTGGCGGCCATAGGCAGACAGCAGAGCTTCGGCGTCCTGGGCAAGCCCGTGGCGCGCCGCCCAAGGTCGCAAGATGCCGAGCAGGCCGGTCTCCCAGTCGATCAGCGTGCCGTAGCAATCGAAGCTGAGGGTCGTGAAATCGGTCAGTTTCATGGCCGATCCCGCCTTCTCAGACCGGCAGCCGCTCGACGACGAAGCTTTCGTCGATGAACCACAGGCCGCCATACTTCTGCAGCACCGTCCAAGTCGCGTCCAGATAGGCATCGGTCTTGAGTGCCGCGGCCAGGCGCTGATCCTCGATCTGAGCTACGTAGACCGCCGCGTTCCAGGCCGCGAGCAGGGTCGAGGTGCCGATATTGTTGCCGACCTCGCCGGGCAGGGTGTGCATGGTGAAGCGAAATTCATGTCGATGATCCGGCTCGGCCTCGAACCGAAACCTTTCATCCTCGCCCGTCAGTAAACCGCGCAGAGATTCGACCAGAGCCGCGCGTGGAGTCGCGAACGGATTTTCGTCCGGCCAGAGCGCGCGAATGATCTCCATCCCCGGATCCCGCCCGGTCGATTGGATCACCAGCATGCGCCCGCCGGGGGCCAGGGCGCGGGCGAGAGGTGCCAGAACCGTGCCCGCCTTCGACAGGGCCGGCGTCCGGGCCTGAAACGGCTGCGAGGCAACGATCAGGTCGTAGCCGGAGAATGTTTGCCCGGGTCGCGGGATCACCGAGTCGAGCACGAATCGGCGGTCCTCGCGATAGACCACCATCACCGAGGGCATCAGACTGACCGGGTTGCCGCTTTTTGTGCTGGTGTGGGTTCGCCAACCATCGGCGATCACCGGCTGAAGCGCCCGGATCTGCTCGTCGAATTCGTGGCTGGTCGCGCCCTTCAGGGCAATTTCATGCCAGTTGACCGCGCCGGCGGCGGTATCGGCGGGCGCCAGCCTGGTTGCATCGGTGTAGCGCATGTTGGTCACCGCCAGCACCGTCTCGGGATGTTCCAGAAACCGGTCGGCCATTTTTTCGAGGCCGAGGCGCATGTCCTCCAGACTGACTTCCTTGGCCACCGCCAGCACCGGCACGGAGGGAAATTGGCAATGGATGTGGCGAAGCGCGCGGGTCAGCACCGTGGCGTCGCCCATGCCGGAGTCGAAAACGC
>CAJWQN010000071.1 GCA_913045505.1 uncultured Rhodospirillaceae bacterium
TCGGCGACCTTCTCGACTAGGCGCGCCTTTGGCACCTGATAGGGAATTTCCGTGACCACGATCTGAAACTGGCCGTGGCCGAGCTTTTCCACCCGCCAGCGGCTGCGCAGGCGGAAGCCGCCGCGGCCGGTGGCGTAGGCCTCGACGATGCTGGCGCGCGGCTCGACCAGCACCCCGCCGGTCGGGAAATCGGGCCCCGGTACCTTCTCGACCAGGGTCTCGGTGCGCGCATTGGGCGCCTTCAGGAGATGGAGCAGGGCGTCAAGGAGTTCGCCCGCGTTGTGGGGCGGAATACTGGTCGCCATGCCGACCGCGACCCCGGCGGCGCCGTTGGCGAGCAGGTTGGGAAACGCCGCCGGCAACACCACCGGCTCGGAGTCCTCGCCGTCATAGGTGTCGCGAAAATCGACCGTATCGTCGTCGATCCCGTCCAGAAGCGCTTCGGCGACTTCGGTCAGGCGGGCCTCGGTGTACCGCATGGCGGCGGCGTTGTCGCCGTCGATATTGCCGAAATTTCCCTGGCCCTCGACCAGCGGATAACGGACCGCGAAGTCCTGGGCCAGGCGGACCATCGCGTCGTAGACCGCGGTCTCGCCATGGGGGTGGAAACGGCCGATCACGTCGCCCACCACCCGGGCGCATTTCTTGAATCCGGAGCGCGGGTCGAGCCGGAGCAGGCGCATGGCATGGAGCAGCCGGCGATGCACGGGTTTCAGCCCGTCGCGCACGTCGGGCAGCGAGCGAGCCATGATGGTCGACAGGGCGTAGGACAGATAGCGTTCGCTGAGCGCCTCGACCAAAGGTGTCGGGCGAATATCCTGATCTTCCGGGGCCGTGCTCATGCTCCGTTGATACCACAAGATGTTGTGGCGGATCGAGACAATCCCGCTACCAGTCGATCGCGCGCCGGCGGCAGGCCGCCGTGGCCCGCGCCCGGCCCGTGGGTGGCGAGGAAATGGCCGGTCAGCCGGAGGCCGGCCATGACATCCGCCGCCCTGGCCGGCGCGTCACCGATCAGGAACCCCGGCAGGGGCAGCAGCCGGTCGCGATAGGGCCGCCCGGCGTCGGCGGAAACGGCGCGGCCCGATTTGGGCGACACCCAGACCAGATCGTGGCGTACGCCGGTCGCCGCGCAGGACCCCAGATCGAGCCCGAAACCCAGCTCCCGCAACAGCACGATTTCCCACCGCACGTAGGCCGCGCTCCAAGTGTCCGGCCGGGCCAGGGCATCGAACAATTCCAGCAGGTCGTCATGGACGCCGGGATGGGCCTCGCGCTCCGGAAACATCGAATCGACCAGCGCGCAGGCCGCGCTCAGGGCGGTCAGCGGCAGCCTCTCGTCGAGCAGGACCGCCGCGCGCGAGCGGACCAGCTCGACGGTGAAATGCCCCAAATGCTCCTGGAGCCGAGCACGCCAGACACAGCGCACCTGATTGCCGGGCTGGAGAACGCCCCGCATCCGGCGCCCGCCGCCACCCCGCACCAATCCGGCATGGCGGCCATGAGCACGGGTCATCAGATGGACAACGGCCGCGGATTCGCCGTGCTTCCGGGCGGACAACACGATGCCGTCGTCGGTCCAATCCATCTTCTGACTCCGTCCCCCTCCCCACGCGGCAAGCGCGACCGATCCAGGGCATGTGGCCATGAATCGAAGGTCTGCTTCCGACCCAATAACAGACCTTCGGAGACCCCGCCACGGACCGTCGTTCATGACCCGATCCGGATATTGTCATGGTTCCGCGGTGGCTATCGAAATCCGATCACCGAAGGAAGCTTGGCGGCGTCCAAATTTGGTCACGTCGTTGATGACGAGGCTGTCCGACCGAGCCGAGGCAATCTCAGGCTCATATCGTCCCGCGCGCCCGTAGGCCCTCGATCTCGGCGGCGTCGAGGTCGAGCACCTCGCGCAGGATTTCGTCGGAGTGTTGGCCGAGCATTGGTGAGCCGTACCGGTAACCGGGCGGGGTCTCGGACAGGCGCATGGGGCTCGCGATGAAGGGCACCTCGGCGCCGCCGGCGGCAGCATGGGGAAGCGCGATGCGCATGCCGCGATGGGCGACCTGCGGGTCGGCGAAAATCTCGGCGATGGTATTGATCGGGCCGGCGGCGACTTTCGCGTCGGCCAGAAGATCGAGCCATTCACGGCTCGATTTTCGTTTTATCGCCGGTCTCAGAATGTCGTCGAGTTCGGCCCGGTTGCGATGGCGCTGGCCATTGTTGATGAAGCGCTCCTCGTCGGCCAGTTTCGGCCGACCGATCAACTCGCACAGGCTTCGAAATTGAGTGTTGTTGCCGACCACAATTGTGATGGTGCCGTCGCTTGTGTCATATGCGTCGCACGGGGCCACGTTTGGATGACCGTTACCATGCCGGGGCGATGACTGGTTGCCTATCAGATAGTTCATGCCTTGGTTGTAAAGCCAGCCGACCTGGGAATCGAACAGGGAAATGTCGAGGCGCTGGCCATCGCCGGTGCAGTCACGGTGGCGCAGTGCGGCCAAAATCGACACCGTGGCGTACATGCCGGCCAT
This sequence comes from uncultured Rhodospirillaceae bacterium, assembly GCA_913045505.1. Lineage (GTDB taxonomy): Bacteria > Pseudomonadota > Alphaproteobacteria > UBA7887 > UBA7887 > CAJWQN01. The sequence goes on from CAJWQN010000071.1 coordinate 2,535, forward strand.
GAGGTCCGAGATCGGTATGCCGACCTTCATCGGCACGCCGTCCGGCTCACCGGTGACGCTCATAACCCCACCCATGCCCTGGATCATGAAGTCGTAGCCGGCGCGTGACGCATAGGGCCCGTCCTGGCCGAAGCCGGTGATCGAACAGTAAATCAGGCGTGGATATTCCTCGCGCAAGTCGTCCCAGCCGAGGCCGTACTTGGTCAGCCCGCCGACCTTGAAGTTCTCGACCAAGATGTCGCAGCGCGCAATCAGCCGCCGCGCCAGTGCCGCGCCCTCGTCGCTGGCGATGTCTAGGGTCAGCGACCGCTTGTTGCGGTTGGCACCCATGAAGTAGGCGCTTTCGGTGGTGTCCTCGCCGTCCACGTCCTTCAGGAACGGCGGTCCCCAGCCACGCGTGTCGTCGCCGCGCCCCGGCTGCTCGACCTTGATCACCTCGGCGCCGAGGTCGCCGAGGATTTGGGTACAGCTCGGGCCGGCCAGGATTCGGGTCAAATCGAACACCCGCAAACCCTGCAGAGCGCCCGCGGCCATTGTCATGACTCGACAATCACGCCGGGGTTCATCATGCCGCGCGGATCCAGGGTCTCCTTGGCCGCGCGCAGCACCTCGCCGAAAAGGGGCGGGCGCTGCTTGAGATACCACGGCATGTGCAGTCGGCCGACCGCATGGTGGTGGGTGATGGTGCCGCCGGTTTCGGTCATGGCGTCGTAGGCTGCCGTCTTGATGGCCGTCGCCTGTTCGACCATGCGCGTCTTGTCACACAGGAAATGAAAGGTGAAATAGGGCGCGGGGCCGTCCGGGTAGACGTGGGTGATGCGGCAAGTGACCGTGCCGTCGCGCCCCGTCACCTCGCGGATCGCCCGCGACGTGCGCGTCTTCACGGCCTCATGCAGGTCGCGAAATCCGCTCCACGGGATCGCGGTCTCGCAGGTGTCACGGCCGATGCCGCGCGCCGTTTTCACTTCCCTGTAGAAGGGCTCGCGCAAGAACGCCTGGCGCCAGCGGGCGGCGGCGGTGGCCGAAGTGTCACCGGACGCCGCTAAGGTCTCCTCGACCGCCTCGCCGCCATGATCGCGGCATGCCTGCATGGCAATGTCGATCCAGGCATCGACCGGGTGATGCGCCGATTCGAAGCCGAGCACGAGAATCGCCTTGGTGCCGTCATAGGAGCCGGTCAGTCCCGCCTCGCGCGGATCGATCAGGCGGCAGTTGGCGGGATTGAGGCCGGCCTGGGCAACCTCGCGCAGGGCCTCGATGCCGTCATCGAAGGCAGCGAACGCAAAGGTCGCGCCGCGTCGGTGAGCCGGCCGCGACGGCAATCTGAGCCATGCCTCGGTGATGATGCCCATCGCGCCTTCGGAGCCGATCGCGAACCGGTCGGGGCTGGGGCCGGCGCCGGAGGCGGGCAGGCGCCGCGACCGCCAGCCGCCTTTGGGCGTGACCATGTGCACGCTTTCGACGAAATCGTCGATATGGGTGGTGCCCATGGCGTAGTGCCCGGCGGCGCGGGTGGCGATCCAGCCGCCAAGGCTGGAATAGGGATAGGCTTGCATGAAAAAGCGCAGCGACAGGCCGTGCGGCTTGAGCTGGGCATCGAGGTCGGGGCCGAAGACACCCGCCTGCACCCTGGCGGCGCGCGAGGTGATGTCGGTCTCCAGCACCCGGTTCATGTGCGACATGTCGATGGTGACCACGCCCTTGAAGCGTTCGCCGACCACCGGGTTGACGCCATAGACCGCGCTCGAGCCGCCGCCGAACGGAATCGCCGCCAGCTCCGCGCCGCCGCACCAGTCGAGCACGGCGGCGACCTCGGCCTCGTCCCGCGGGTAAACCACCGCGTCGGGCGCATCGGCGAAGTCGCGCGCGAAACATCGTGCGCACTCCATGAACGTCTTGCCGTAGGTGTGCAGCGCGCGCTGGTAGGTATCGGTGTGGCAGATTGGCTGAAGGCTCGTCGGCACCCTGTCAACCCGCGATGGCTTGAGGTTGATTTCGTCGAGGGTCGGCGGTGGCGTCACCTCGAACCCGTCGGCGCCCAGCGCCTCGCCCCACACCCGCTCGATCGCGCGCGCCTCTTCGTCCGTCGCCCCTTCGTCCTCGGCGCCCCAAGCATAGAACTTGCGCCGCCTGCTCCAATTCTCCCGCGCCGTGATTGTCATCTGATTGCAGCTCCTTCAGGGTAAGCGCGTTATGGATCCATGGCTTATCAGCGGCACCGTCGTGCGCCGTCACCGTAGATTCGCCTCATGGAATGCCAAATATAGCTTCCCGCGTTTCTGGCACCAACTTCCGCGATTGGGACCAAGCGAACGGGGGCGGGGTCCGCCAGAGCGTCGGGTCGTCAACGAAAACCGGGCATTCGCAGGCCAATTCCAACCCGTTTTCCGTTTACGAATACATGACCTAGACGTTGAAATCGAGGCCCAGGTCCCGGTAGCGGGCCGGGTCGTCGGGCCAGCCTTCGCGGACCTTGACGTGGAGGAACAAATGAACGCGGCGGTCCAGCAAGTGTTCGAGTTCCTGGCGGGCCGCGGCGCCGATCGCCTTGATTTTCGAGCCGCCCTTGCCGAGCACGATCATTTTCTGGGTCGGCCGACGGACATAGACGATCTGGTCGATGCGAACGCTGCCGTCGTTCCGCTCTCGCCATGACTCGGTTTCGATGGCCGCCGCGTAAGGCAGTTCCTGGTGGAGTTGAAGAAACAGCTTCTCGCGGGTGATTTCCGCCGCCAGCAGGCGCACCGGCATGTCGGCGGCCTGATCCGCCGGATAAAGCCAGGGTCCCATCGGCAGGCGCGCCGAGAGTGCTTCGGCGAAGGCGGTCACCCCGTCGCCGGTCAGCGCCGAGATCATGAAAATCTCCGAAAAGACGTCTTCGCTGTCGACCGCCGAGGCCAATGTCAGAAGGTCGGGCCGCTTGACCGCGTCGATCTTGTTGAGCGCCGCGACCGCGCGGGCGTCGCGGGCGCGCAGGCCGTCGATGATCCTCCGGGCATCGGCGCAGAGGCTGCGGCCGGCGTCTATCAGGACCACGATCAGATCGGCGTCGCGGGCGCCACTCCAGGCCGCGTGGACCATCGCCCGCTGAAGCCGTGCTTTCGGCGCGAATATTCCCGGCGTGTCGAGGAACACCGCTTGCGCCTGATCGAACATGGCGATGCCCAACACCCGGTTGCGGGTGGTCTGGACCTTGGGGCTGACGATCGAGACCTTGGTCCCGACCAACCGGTTGATCAGGGTCGATTTGCCGGCGTTGGGGGCGCCGAGCAGAGCGATGAAGCCGCAGCGGGTGGCGGCGCGGCTCCGGAGCGCCGGCTCAGCCATCGGCCGGCCGCGCCGGCTCCTCGCCAGCGATCAGGCGATCGAGAAGGCGCTGGGCCGCGGCCCGTTCGGCGGTCCGCTTGGAGTGGCCGGTGGCGGTTGACGGTGGCGCCCCGGCGACGCGGACCGAAACCTCGAACGCGGGCGCATGGTCGGGCCCCTCGCGTCCGACCACGTCATAGACCGGGAGTCCCTGGCCGCGTGCCTGGGTCCATTCCTGAAGCGCGGTCTTGGGATCGCGGGGCGGGGTTCGCTGCCCGGCGATGAGCGTCGTCCAATTGCGTATGATGAACGCGTCCGCCTTGGCGAAGCCGCCGTCCAGATACAAGGCGCCGATCAAAGCCTCGCAAGCGTCGGCGAGGTTGGAGGGATTGTCGGAGCCGTCATGGGCGGCCTCGCCGGGACCCAGCCTGAGAAATGCGCCGAGGCCGAGTCCGCGTGCCACTTTGGCCAGTGTCTCCGTACTGACCAGGGCGGCGAACCGGCGCGCGAGCTCGCCTTCGGTCTCGTTGGGAAATTCATGGATCAGACGGTCGGCGATGGCCAGGCCCAAGACCCGGTCGCCGAGGAATTCCAGTCGTTGATAAGGGGTGGCGCGCCGGGATCGATTGGGGCCGGGACGGGCCGGCGTCGTGAAGCTCGGATGGGTGAGCGCGCCGGCCAGCAGATCGAGGTCGTCGAATGCGATGCCGAGAGCGGCGCATACGGAGCGAAGGTCCTCGGCTTTTGCCCGCGACGTCACAGCAGCGTTCCGAACCTCCCGAACCGGGTCGCGAACGGCCATTGCCAGGGCTCCCACAGGCGGGCACTGCCGTCAGTCGAAAAGAAAAGGATTTCCGCGCGCCCGACCAGGTTGTCGAACGGGATGTAGCCGACCATGTTCAGCACCCGGCTGTCCGAGGAATTGTCGCGATTGTCACCCATGGCGAAGTAATGCTCCGGCGGCACTTCATAGACGCCGGTGTTGTCGAGACCGCCGGACGGATCCGAATCCAGCACCCGATAGGTGACGCCGTTGGGCAGGGTTTCCCGATATTGCTGGACCCGAGATCGATTTCCAGCCCGATCATCATAGACATAGTCCTCGATCCGAACCCGCTCGACCGGTTTGCCGTTGATGTGAAGCACGCCGGCACGGACCTGCAGGCGGTCGCCGGGCAAGCCGACGATGCGCTTGATGTAGTCGGTCTCGTTGTCGCGGGGAAGCTTGAACACCGCCACGTCGCCGCGCTTGGGCGGGGCCGCCCAAATTCGACCTCGGTACAATCCGGCGCCGAGCGGGAACGAATAGCGGCTGTAGCCATAGGAGAATTTCGAAACGAACAGATAATCCCCGATCAGAAGGGTCGGGATCATCGAGCCCGAGGGAATGTTGAACGGCTCGTAAGCGAAGGTGCGGACCACCATGGCGATGATGATCGCGTAAAGGACCGTCTTGACGGTTTCCCAAATCCCGCCGTCTCGTGTTTTTTCGGCCATCCGCGAACTTGTCTCTAAGAACTTGAAATTTCGAACGAAATATTGAATCCGCCGATATGCCGACGGCGCGGCCAATTTAGGGGCTTGACGAGGGAACGCAATGTAGAATTTGGCGGGGTCGAATTTGGCCGCTAGGGTCGATCGCTTTCCAGGGCCTCGGGTACGGCCGAGATCAGCACGATGGCATGGGCGAGCTCACGATCGTCGGTCAGGGTCAGTTCGATCCTTGCCGCCATGCCGGGCGGCGTCATCATCCGAAGGCGCTCCAGGGCGCCGCCGGTGAGCGCCAGGGTCGGCTTGCCGCTCGGCAAGTTGACGACTCCGATATCGCGCCAAAAGACGCCTTGCCGGAAACCGGTGCCGAGCGCTTTCGAGCAGGCTTCCTTGGCCGCAAAACGGCGGGCATAGCTGTCGGCGCGGCGGTCGCGGCGGTCGCATTTGGCGCGCTCGATGACGGTAAACACACGATCGGTGAATCTGGTGCCGAATCGGGCCAGGGTCCGTTCGATGCGCTCGGCATCGCAGACGTCATGTCCCAGCCCGATGATCACGGTGGCGATACCTTGTGTCCCCGCGAGACCGGCCGCCTCGGTCATGCACTGCGCCGGCCGTGCGCCTCGGCCCGCGCATTGTCGATCAGCGCCCGCATTCGGCGAATGCTGCTTTCAAGACCGCCGAAAATGGCCTCGCCGATCAGGAAATGCCCGATATTGAGTTCGGTCAGTTCGCCGATCGCGGCCACCGGCCCCACGGTTTCGAAGCTGAGGCCGTGTCCGGCATGGCACTCGAGCCCATGGGCGTGGGCTTCGCGAGCGGCGGTTTGCAGGCGCGTCAGCTCGGCCGCGCGCGCCGAGCCGACGGCCTCGCAATAGGAGCCGGTGTGAAGCTCGACCGTGTCCGCCCCCAGAGCCTGGGCGACGGCGATCTGGACCTGAGTGGGATCGATAAACAGCGACACCCGGATGCCGGCCGCGCGCGGCTCGTCGATGAACGGCGCGAGCTGGGCATGGTGGGCGGCGGCATCGAGACCGCCTTCGGTGGTCAGTTCGGCGCGTTTTTCTGGAACCAGGCAGATCGCGTTCGGCGTGGTCGCCAGCGCGATTTCCAGCATCTCCGCGGTTGCCGCCATTTCCAGGTTGAGCGGCAACTCCACTTCATCCTTCAGCCGGCGGATGTCGTCGTCGGAGATATGCCGGCGGTCTTCGCGCAGGTGGGCGGTAATCCCATCGGCACCGGCGTCGGCGGCGACCTTGGCGGCGCGCACCGGGTCGGGATGCGGGCCGCCGCGGGCGTTGCGGATCGTCGCGACGTGATCGATGTTGACGCCGAGGCGCAATTTCCGAATGGTCATTTTTCGCCAATCCCTTCTCGTGCGTAGCCACGCTTGGCGCGCCGTCGCGCCAGCCTGCGCAGTCTGGCCCGGCGCAACAATCGGTACCGGTCGATCAATCGGTGTACGAGCCAGAACGAGATCGCCCAGACCGCCGCTCCCAAGATCAAGCCGCCGATCGTCATCGGCAACATCACCGCGCCCGGATGTTCCCAAATGTAGGCCATCGAGAGCTGCGCGGGAAGGCTGGCCGGGTCGCGAAGGCCCAGCAGATATTTGCCGATCTTGTAGGTGGTCAGCCAGATCAGCGGAAAAGTCCAGGGATTGCCGGCAACGGTTCCAATCGCCGATGCGAGCAAGTTGCCGCCCAATAGCCACGCGCCCAGGGCCGCCAACAGGAAATGAAAGCCCAGGAACGGCGTGAACGAGATTGCGACACCGCAGGCGAAACCGGCGGCAATGCTGTACGGAGAACCGGGCAGCCGACTGACCCGATGAGCAAGATAGGTCCAGGCCCGGATCCAGCCACTGCGCGGCCACAGGACGTTCAGCAGGCGGCGGCCAACCGGCAGGTGATCGCGGCGACGAAACATCTCTCAGCGGCCCTGAAAGTCAGCGCCCCGCGCGCTCGACCTGGTAAATCGCCGGGTCGGCGCGCAAAGCCGCGATGATGTTGGTCAAATGCTTCACGTCTCGAACCTCGACATCGACCACGAACTCGAAAAAGTCCGGTGAGCGATGGGTGATCTTGAGATTTGAGATATTGCCGCCGGTCCGGGCGATGACCTCGGTCATGGCGTTCAAGCTGCCGGGAACGTTGTTGAGCACGGTGGCGATGCGACCGGTAAAGATATCCGGCTGCTGATTGCTGGTGGTCCAGGCCACGTCAAGCCAGCGCTCGGGCGTCCCGGCAAAGCTTTCCAGGACTTCGCAATCAATGGTGTGAACGGTCACGCCCTTGCCCTCGGTCACCAAGCCGACGATTCGGTCGCCGGGCAACGGGTGGCAGCAGTCCGCCATATGGACGGCCATTCCCGGCGTCAGCCCGCGGATCGGGATCGCCCCGTTGGGTTCACGACCGCGCCGGCTCTTGAGCCGAACCACGTTGTCCTCGGCCCGCGGAGTCGCGGCCTCCGGAAATACAGTCGCCAGCACGTCCCGAGGATCGAGGTTGCCTTGCCCGACCGCGCCATAGAGCCCGTTGACATTACGCATCTTGTATTTGGTGAGGGCCGGCGCCAATGCAATCCCGGTCAACTCATGGCCGTCGTTCTGAAACGTCTTCTCCAGAATCGCGTGGCCGAGGCTCGCGAATTCGGCGTTTTCTTGCTGGCGAATAAAGCGGCGGATGCGGGTCCGTGCCTTGCCACTGACAACGAATTTTTCCCAGTTGGGGTCTGGTGTCTGGGCGCTCGAGCCCAGAATTTCGACCTGATCGCCGTTGCGCAGCCGCGACCGCAACGGGGCAACCCGGCCATTGATCTTGGCGCCGACGCAACGGTCGCCGACGTCGGAATGAACGGCGTAAGCGAAGTCCACCGGTGTCGCGTCCCGGGGCAAGGCCAGCAGATCCCCCTTGGGAGTAAAGCAGAACACCTGATCCTGATACATCTCGAGCTTGGTGTGCTCGAGAAATTCCTCCGGCCCGCCGGCATGCTCGACGATCTCGAGCAATTCGCGCAACCAGCGATAGCGCCGGCCTTCGCGACTGGCGACGTCGCCCACGCCCTGTTTGTAGACCCAGTGCGCGGCGACGCCGAATTCCGCGACTTCGTGCATTTCACGGGTTCGAATCTGAATTTCGATGCGCCGGCGTTCAGGGCCGATCACGGTCGTGTGAATCGACCGGTAACCGTTGGGCTTGGGCGTCGAAACATAATCCTTGAACTTCCCCGGCACCATCGGATAGGCGCGATGGACGATGCCGAGTGCCTGGTAACATGCGTCGATCGAATCGACGATGATGCGGAACGCCACCACGTCGGCGATCCGCTCGAACGCCACCTCCTTTTGCTCCATCTTCCGCCAAATCGAGTAGGGCCGCTTTTCGCGACCGTGAACCTCCGCCACCAGGCCGGAATCGGCCAGGGTGCGTGTCAATTCGTCGATGATCACCGAGATCACGGCGCCCTCGGTCTCGCGCAGGAACACCAGCCGACGGTTGATGGAGTCGCGGGCCTCTCGATTGAGTTCGGCGAAGGCGAGGTCCTCGAGCTGGGCCTTCATCTCCTGCATGCCGATACGCTCGGCCAGCGGGACATAAATCTCCATGGTCTCGCCGGCGATGCGTCGGCGCTTGTCGGCACTCTCGATGTGTTGAAGCGTGCGCATGTTGTGAAGACGATCGGCGAGCTTGACCAGCAACACGCGGATGTCCTCGGACATGGCGAGCAGCAGCTTGCGGAAGTTTTCCGCCTGGCGCCGGGTCGGATCGGACTGAAGCTCGAGCTTGCTGAGTTTGGTGACCCCGTCGACGAGCCGGGCAATCTCGGCGCCGAAATGCGCCTGGAGCTCAGCCTCGGTGGCGACACCGTCCTCGACCGTGTCGTGGAGCAAACCGGTGACGACCGACGCCGAGTCCAGTTTGAGGTCGGTCAGGATCCCGGCGACCTCCAGGGGGTGTGAAAAATAGAGATCACCGCTGGCTCTTTTCTGAGCACCGTGGCGGGCCATCGAGAACAAATAGGCCCGGTTGAGAGCCACCTCGTTGGCGTCGGGGTCGTATGACTTGACCCGCTCCACCAACTCATATTGTCGGCTCATGGGATGCCGGCGCCGCGGGGCGCCCAATTCGCCGGTGCCAGCGGTTGCCTCTCTACCGGGGCGCCCGCGCCACGATATCGCGGTTCACCGGTCAACCGCCCAAAATGTCAGGTGGGGCGCCGCCGCCGCCGTCGCCCGGGTCATCGAGGTCCGGAGGCAACGCGCCCGAATCGTCC
>CAJWQN010000072.1 GCA_913045505.1 uncultured Rhodospirillaceae bacterium
CGAGCACGTGGTGAGCGCCAGCGGCAGCCATGCCAGGCAAACCGGAGCCATGGTCGGCCTGGAGGTGCCGGTGATGCCGGTCGAGCATCAGTACATCGTCACCGAGCCGCATCCGGATATCGTTGCCCGGCACCGCCAGGGCGCGCCCGAGCTGGCCGTACTCCGCGAGCCCGACGGGTCGTATTATATGCGGGAGGAGCAGGGCGGATTGCTGCTCGGACCCTATGAGAAGGGCGCGTCGATCTGTTTCGCCGACGCGCCGCCCGAGACCTGGGAGAACGATTTGTTGGCGCCCGACCTCGACCGCCTGGAGCCGCAAATCGAGGCCGCGATCGCCCAGGTGCCGGCGTTCGGCGAGGTCGGGGTCAAGCAAGTGATCAACGGCCCGATCGCCTATACGCCCGACGGCAACCCGATCATCGGGCCGGCCTGGGGCGTGCGGAATTTCTGGCTCAACGAGGGCCATAGCTTCGGTATCACAGCCGCCGGTGGCGCTGGCTGGCAGATCGCCGAATGGATCGTCGAGGGCGAGCCGTCGATCGATATGCTGGGCGTCGATCCACGACGCTTTGGTGCCTATGCGTCATCCGGCTATCTAAAAATCAAGAACCCGGAAGCCTACGAAAATATCTTCACCGTGCACTACCCGAACGAGGAGCGACCATCCGCGCGGCCGTTAAAGACGGCGCCGTGCTACGGCCGGATGCAGGCGCTCGGCGCCGTGTTCGGCCAGAAATTCGGTTGGGAACGGCCGAACTGGTTCGCGCCCGACGGCGCAGAGCCCGCTGACGTGTTAAGTTTCCGGCGCAGCAACGACTTTGCCGCGGTCGGTGCGGAATGCCGCCATGTGCACGAGGCCGTCGGCGTGCTCGACCTGACCGCGTTCGCCAAGCTCGGGGTCAGCGGCCCTGGCGCCGAGGCTTGGTTGGACCGGATGGTCGCCAACCGGTTACCGGCGGCACCCGGCCGCATCAAGCTCGCCCATATGCTGTCCGCCAATGGCGGTGTGCGCTCGGAATTCACCGTCATTCGCGATGGGCTGGAGGCGTTCTATCTGGTTTCGGCCGGCGCCGGGGAGCGCCACGACCACGACTATCTGGACAAAGCCTTGCCGACCGACGGGAGCGTTCGCCTCGAAAGCCTCACCGAGGCAATCGGTGTCTTGGTGCTGGCCGGGCCGAAATCGCGCGCGGTGCTGGCCAAGCTGACTGAAGCCGACCTGTCGAACGCGGCTTTCCCGTGGCTCTGCGGTCGCTTCATTGGTATCGGCGCGGCGCGCGTGCGGGCGATGCGGATCAATTTCGTCGGCGAGCTCGGCTGGGAGCTGCACCACCCCATCGCCATGCAAAACCACATTTTCGATTCACTCATGGAAGCGGGAGCCGAGTTCGCTATCAAGCCATTCGGTATGCGGGCAATGGACTCGATGCGCCTGGAAAAGTCCTATTGCATGTGGGGCGCCGAGCTGTCGATCGAATATGCGGCGCTTGAATCGGGCCTCGACCGCTTCGTGGATTTGGACAAGGGCGACTTCGTTGGCCGCGACGCGCTCATCGCTTGGGCCGACAGGGGCTTCGACAACCGCTTCGTCACCCTGGTGGTGGAGGATGTAAGCGACGCCGATGCGCATGGCAACGAGCCGCTCTATGCCGACGGTGCGATGGTCGGCCGAACGACCGGCGGCGGCTTCGGTTGGCGCATCGGCAAAAGCCTCGCGCTCGCCATGGTGCATCCGGATCACGCCGCGATCGGGTGCGAACTTGGCCTTGACATCCTCGGACGTCGTCACCCGGCGACGGTGATCGCGGCCTCGCCGTTCGACCCGGAGAACCGCCGCCTGAAAGGATGATTCCGCTCGCTTACCAGCCCACGGCGGAGCACCGGCGCGGAGTTCCCAGCCCTTGGCCTGTTGAGATTGGGCCACCTGCGATCCGAGCACTTCGGTGATCCGGCTCCTGCCGATGCCGGGCTCCCCACGCGGCAGCACCACTTGACCCTGGCTGGCCCTTGCCATTTGCCATCGGCGCGTCGATCTTGCGGTCTCCTCCTCTCGGCCGACAAATAGCGTCAAATGGGCTCCGTGCGCGGCCTCGAATCGTAATCCGTTCAGCGCCACGCCTTCAATTCGCCACACTCGGACGGGCTCGACGACACCCTTGGGCCGGTGCTCGCCGAGGTCCCGCGACGTGAACTTCATTTCGCGCGATCACGGCGCCACAAGCCTGCCGATAGGCCAGCTTTATCGACGTTATCCGACCACCCAATCGAGCAAGCCGAGCAGGGCGGCGTAGCGGGTGGTTTTGGCGAGGGCGACCAGGGCCAGGAAGCGGAGGAAATCGACCTTGAGGACGCCGGCGGCCAGGGTCAGGGGGTCGCCGATTATCGGCACCCAGGCCAGGAGCAGGGACCAGACGCCCCATCTTCCGAACCAGCGGCTGGCCCGATCCAGGGCTTCGCGCTTGACCGGGAACCAGCGCCGGTCCCGCCAACGGAGGCAGAACCGGCCGAGCAGCCAGTTCACGACCGAACCCAGAGTGTTGGCCGTGCTGGCGACGGCGAGCAGCAGGCCGCGATCAAATTCGCCGCTAGCCAGCAGCCCGCTCAGCACCACTTCCGAGGACGCCGGGATCAGGGTCGCGGCCAGGAACGCGCTCAGGGCCAGACTGGCATAGCCGCTTGCGATCATCGGGGGAGGGGGGGCGCGTCTCGGCTGGGCGGGCCGGTCCTCTAGGGTTTGCCCGGTTCGGCCAGCGCCGCGATCCGGGCCGAATCCCAGCCCAGCCAGTCGGCCAGAACCTCGGCGCTGTGCTGGCCGGGACGGGGAACCGGCTTGCGGAGCGCCGAGGGTGTCGCCGAGAGCTTGGCGACGAAGCCCTGCATCGGCACCTTGCCGGCCACCGGGTGGTCGATCTCGATGATTTGCTCCCGATGGCGGACCTGCGGGTGATCGATGAGCTCGCCGATGCTCCGGAGCTTGGCGCAGGGCACGCCGGCGGTGGCCAACAGCTCTTCGAGGGCCTCGGCCTGGCAAGTTCTCGTCCAGGCCTCGATCGTCCGTTCCAAAACCTCGACATTTTCGCGCCGCGCCGGGCCGGTGGCGAATCGCTCATCCTCGAGCATCCAGTCGAGCCCGGCGGCACGGGCGAATCGCGCGAACCGGGTATCGCCGCCGGCCATGATATGAATCTGGCCGCCCCCGGCACAGTCGAAGGTGTTGGCCGGGGCGCCGTAACGGTCGCGGTTGCCGTCGCGTGGGGTCGGCTCATCGAGTAGGGCATGGGCCGGGATCGCGGTCATCAGCATCGACAAGGCGCTGTCGAACAAGGCCGTATCGATCAGTTGCCTGCATCCGGTCCGTTGGCGCGCCGCCAGCGCCGCCAAAATCCCGATCAGGGCGTGGAGCCCGGTGGAGTGGTCGATGACGGTGGTGCCGGCCAGGGTCGCCGGGCCGTCGGCGGGGCCGGTCATTTCCATCAGGCCGCTGGCCGCCTGGGCGATGGCGTCGAAGGACGGGCGGGCGGCATGGGGGCCGTCCTGGCCCCAACCCGAAATGCGGGCCATGATCAGGCGCGGATTGGCCTCCGCAAGGACCTCCCAGCCACAGCCCATGGCCTCCATCACGCCGGGGCGGAAATTCTCGACCAGGATATCGGCTTCCCCGGCCAATTCCCGGATCAGGGCCTGGCCTCGGCTGTCACGGGTATCGACCGTGATGCTGCGCTTATTGCGGTTGAACATCATCACGAACAGGCTGTCGCCGCCGACGAGGGGCGGGACCTGGCGGACGTCCTCGCCGGTCTCGGGTTTCTCGACCTTGACCACGTCGGCACCCAGATCGCCGAGCAGCATCGCGCAATAGGGCCCGGCCACGTAACGGGACAGGTCCAGGACCTTGAGGCCGTCCAGCGCCCCGCGCGGCGCGGCCATGATCAGAACGGCTCCTTGTAGGGTCTGAGCTCGGTTTCCATGGTCCAGGCACTGGGATGCTGGTGGTGCAATTGCCAGAAGGTCTCGGCGATCGCGTCGATGCCGAGCAGGCCGTCGGCGCCCTTGGCGGCCGCCACTTCAGGCACCAGTCGGTGAATGCGATCGCCGTCGATGGCACCGTCGATGATCACGTGACCGACGTGAAGACCTTGCGGGCCAAAGGTGCGAGCCATGCTCTCGGCGACCATGCGCAGGCCCGCCTTGCCGGCGGCGAAATGGGCGAAATCGGGCCGGCCGCGGCGGCTCGCCGAAGCGCCGGTGAACAGGATCGTGCCCCGGCCCCGAGGCAACATCCTGCGCGCCGCTTCCTGGCCGACCAGGAAGCCGCCGAAGCAACAGGTGCGCCAGAAGTCCTCGAAGGCCTCCGGAGTGATGTCCAGGAACGGAATTCTTTGATTGTTGCCGGCATTGTAGACGACCACGTCCGGGGTTTCGTCGACCTGGTCGAAAAAGGCAAGCACCTTGGCGGGGTCGGTCACGTCGACCGCCAGCGCCGTCGCCGGGCCACCGCCGAAACTCGAGATTTCCGCCGCCACCGACTCCAGCCGGGCCCCGTCGCGGCCGCCGATGGTGACCGTGAAACCGTCGGTCGCGAACCGCTTGGCGATGGCCGCGCCCAGCCCCCGGATCGGGCCGACACCCAGCACCGCGATCGAATTGGTCATCCCGCGAACCTCCTCGCAATCCGCCGATCCGGCCACCATGGCGTATGGTCGGGGCGCGGGCTTCACGCCACTGGCGATCCCCTGGATCGCAAATCCGCTTTGCCGCGCCGCCGTCCAGCGGTGATATGATCGTGTCCGACATCTTATCCGATTATCCGATCGACAGTGCCGGGGAGAATGCCATGACATCGCAATCGGACGGAAACAGCTTGGACTCAGTGCGCCCGTTCTCGCGTCGCGCCGTGCTCAAGGGGTTGGCCGCGACCGGCGCGGGCCTGTGGGCGGGACAGGGGCCCGTGCTTGGCCAGACCGGGCCGGTTCGGATCGGCGCGCTGTTGCCGCTGACCGGTGACGCGGATGCCTACGCCATTCAGATGCGCGCGGGCATCGAGGTCGCGGCCGGGGAGATCAACGACGCCGGTGGCATCCAGGGCCGCCCGATTGAAATCCTGGTCCGGGATTCGGAGACCAGCCCCGGCGCGCTGCCGAAGCTATGCCGGGAACTGGTCGAGACCCAGGGGGGCGCGGCCCTGGTCGGCCCCTGGATCGCGGCCGGGCGCCGGCTGGCCACCCGCTATCTGGCGGCCGCGGGGGTGCCGCTGGTCAACGCCAGCAATCACGAGGGCCGCTACTGCAGCACGGCCCTGTTCTCGGTCGGGCCGACCACCGCCCATGACGGCCACGCCCTGGTCCGCCATCTGGACGAAGCCGGGGCCGGCAAGCGGTATTTTCTGCTCGGCTCTTATCCGAGCTGGCAGAACGCCATGTTCCGCCAGATACGCTTTCCCATGGCGCCGCGCGGTATCAAGGTCCTCGGCCAGGCCCTGACCGACGTGGGCGAACGCGACTTCCGACCGGTCATCCGCTGGATCGAGGAGCTTGGCGCCGAAGTGGTGCTGTTTTGCGTGATGCGCCACCACGGCGGCGAATTCATTCGCCAAGCCCGGGCGAGCGGCCTCCTCGACCGGGTGACCATTGGCTGGATCGGCTACAACGAGACACTCGACGCCGGGCTCGATCCGGACGACGCCGCGCGGATCGTGACCACGGCCCCGTTCGTCGCGAGCGACACGGTCGGGGCCGGTCCCGAATTCGTCGCCCGGGTCCGAAATCACATCGGGGCGCCGTCGCCGGTCAGCCACGTCGCCTTCACCCACTACAATGCGGTCATGGCGTTGCGCGCGGCCTGGGAGCGATCAGGCGAAGTCAGCGCGGCCGCCGCCATCGCCGGGCTCAAGGGCCTGACCTTCGATTCGCCGACCGGTCCGGTGACCATCGACGCCGCCAACCAGCACGCGACCATGAACATTGTCGTCGCCCGGGGGGGCGGGCTTCAGGTCATCGAACGGCTCGGCCCAATCGCGCCCGACCCCGGCTGCACAGTGGCGCAACCTGCCTAGCCGGGCGCCGACTCCGGTCGCGCATGATCCGATCGAGGGGTTCGCTGTCGGCCAGGTGATGGCGCGATGCGGCCTTGGCGTTGCTTTTGCTGAAGGTGGTCCCGACTCCCCTTCTCCCGAGCGTCGAAGTTGGCGACGGGCGGGGCGAATCGCCGATCGTGATCAGTCCGATCGGGTGCTGCTTGCCTCCGGGGCGGAGACAAAGGTGCTGCCGGCGGTACTCCATTGTGCCATGATGATGGCCGATATGATCGCCGCGCCCGAGTGCGCGATATCGGATAGGCGCCTGCGCAGATGAGCTATCGACTCGACCGGTTGGCGGTATTGGTGGTCGACGACAACCGTCATATGCTGGGACTGATCTCCGAAATCCTGCGCGGGCTCGGCATCCGCGACTTGGTCATGCTGACCGATGCCGCGACCGCGTTCCGGGAGATCAAGATCACGGCGGTCGATGTGGTCATCACCGACCACGCGATGAGCCCGATCAGCGGCATCGAATTCGTCACGATGCTGCGTACCAGCGACGACAGCCCGGACCGGTTCGTGCCCGTGATCATGGTCACCGGCTACAGCGACCTGGGCACCGTGAGGCAGGCGCGACGCCGGGGTCACCGAATTCCTGGCCAAGCCGATCTCGGCCAAGGGGCTATACATGCGCCTGCTCGAAGTGATCGAGAACGCCCGGCCGTTCATCCAGAGCAAGACCTTTTTTGGTCCCGACCGGCGCCGCAAGTCCGAGGCCCATGATGGCGAGGATCGGCGGAGTCTGGCGCCCGAGGAGGGCTCGACCGAAGAGGTCAGGGCTTATCCGGCGGTCGGCCCGGCGGTCTAGCCAACACGAGATCAGAGATTCGAGACAGGAGAAACCATGCCAGCCGATCAGGACGACGACTTCCGGCCCAAGGTGATTCGTCCGCCCAACCGGGCCAAGGACAAGGTGACGCTGGGTGGCAAGATCAAGAGCGGCGGGATGGATCCGAAGCTGCTGAGGCGGGCCGAGAACAATGCCGGCGCCATGCGCGGCGAGTTCGTCAAGGTGGTCGATATCGATATCGACGGTCTCGAAACGACCTGCCGGGAAGCCGAGACCGACACCGCCAACCGCGCCAAGCGTCTCGAGGACCTGCAGCGCCTCGCCCATGCCGTCAACGAGATTGGCGCCAATGCCGGCTATGATCTGCTCAGCAAGTTCGGCTACTCCCTGTCCACCTTTCTCCGGCTGGCGGATGCCACCGACGAGGCGCGGGTCAACGTCGCGCGGGTCCATGTGGATGCGATTCGGCTGGTCTACACCCAGCAGATCACCGGCGACGGCGGCGAGATCGGCAAGCAACTGACCAAGGGATTGCGGGACGCGGTGTCGAAGTTCCTGCTCAACCCCTGACGATCCGCCAGGGCAGATCGGGGTCGATTGGACTCGCCTCCGGCGATCCGACACCCGCGTCAATCCGCTCCAAGATATTAATAGCGGGCGGATCAATCTTGATCCGCTCTAGAATGGACCTCCGGCAACCAGGCGAAGGGGAAATCGATGCGCGACAATCCGGTCAAGACCAGGCTCGGCCGTGGCGAGGCCCAGTTCGGGACCATGATGCTCGAGCTGTTCGCTCCCGGCGTGCCGGCGATCCTGGCCGCCGCCGGCGCCGATTTCGTGATCTACGACATGGAGCACAGCGGCGTCACCGACGATGAGATCAAGCGCCAGATCGCCTATTGCCGGGGCCTCGACCTCGTGCCCATCGTGCGCCCGCCGGCCAAGCAGTACAACCATGCCGCCCGGCTCCTCGACCTGGGCGCCATGGGCTTCGTGTTCCAGATGGTCGAGTCCGCCGAGGAAGCGGCGGAGATCGTCTCCTGGACCCGCTATCCGCCGTCAGGGGTGCGCGGCGCCATGTTCGGCGGCGCCCATGACGACTACGCCCCCGGCGACGTTGCCGAGAAAATGAAGATCGCCGACGAGCGCACCCTGGTCGCGGTGTTGATCGAGACCGTCCAGGGCCTCGACAACGTCGAGGAGATCATGGCCGTGCCCGGAGTCGATGTCGGCCATGTCGGCCATTTCGACCTGTCGCTGACGATGGGCATCCCGGCCCAGTTCGACCACCCCGACTTCAAGGCCGCGATCGCCAAGATTGTCGCCGCCTGCCAGGCCAACGACAAGCCCGCCGGCTGCCTGGTCCCCGACATCGCCTGGGGCAAGGACTGGATGGCCCAGGGCTTCCGCATGATCTCCTACTCCTACGACATCGGCCTCATGGCCGATTCCCTGCGCGCCGGGATCGACGGGCTGAAAGGGTAGGGGGAGCCGAGGCCAACCGAATAGACCAGCAGCAACGGACCGGCGAAATGGTTCCTGTCGCCAGATGACACGGCGGGGCGGCGGGCGGACCGGACCTTGTTCGCGCTCATGCGTGCTGAAACGTTCAAGGGAACCTGCCCCGTGAGGTGGTATGATCCGCCTGGCCGCCAGAACGGCGACATTCGGCCTGGGCTTGCCACGTCATCTGGAGCTGTTCGATGAAAACCGCACTGCTTTGGTCAGTTGCTCTCTTCCTGGCCACGGTTTTCCTGTTGCCCCACGCGATGTCCCAGCTCAGTCAGACGATCTGCGTGCCGCCTATGAAAGCGTCACCGAACTTTACAATCAGGGTCGGTACGACGAGGCTGAGCCCCTTGCTCTTAAGGCGTTGGCCTTAAGCGAAACAGAATTCGGTCCCGACCACCCAACCACGTCGATATACCTCGCCTGGCTAGCGGAACTTTATCGCGCCCAAAGCAAATACGCCGAGGCTGAGCCCCTCTTAGAGCGGGTGCTGGCAATAAAGGAGAAGGCGCTCGGCCTGGAGCATCCCGAAGTGGCCGGTGCCCTCAGCAGCCTAGCGTCGCTCTACAGTGCTCAAGGCAAATACGCCGAGGCCGAGCCGCTGCACGCGCGGGCGTTGGCAACCAGAGAGAAAGTTCTTGGTCCGGACCATGTCGACGTTGCGGAGAGCCTAAACGCCCTAGCGTGGCTTTACCGTGAACAAGGCAAATACGCTGATGCCGAGTCGCTCCAGAAGCGTGCTTTGGCGGTCGCTGAGAATGCACTCGGGGGTGAGCATCGCCATGTCGCTAGCGTTCTCAGCAGCATGGCATGGCTTTACTACATGCAAGGCAAGGATGCGGAGGCCGAGCCGCTTCTAAAGCGAGCTTTGGCGATCTGGGTGAAGGCTCTAGGTCCCGACCATCCCCGAGTGGCAGAAGGCCTTAATTCTTTAGGAGAACTGTACATTAGCCAAGGCAAATATCATGAGGCGGAGCCGCTCATTAAGGAGGCCGTAACAATCAGGGAAAAAACGCTTGGCTTCGACCATCCGGAGGTCGCAAGGAGCGTCGGTGCCCTGGCCACACTCTATTACTACCAGAAAAAGCCCACAGAGGCCGAGCAGTTGTACAAGCGCGTTCTTTCCATCCGAGAGAAGGCGCTCGGCCCGGAGCATCCTGACGTGGCTACCGACCTCAACAGCCTCGCGGCGCTCTATGAGTCCCAAGGCAAATACTCCGAGGCTGAGCCGAATTACAAACGGTCGTTGGCGATCTACGAGGCAGCGCTCGGCCCGCGGCACCCTAAAGTGGCCACGGTCCTTGACAATTTGGGGGGGGCTCTACCGCGACCAAGGCAAATACGCCGAGGCCGAGCCGCTCGTCAAGCGGTCGTTGGCGATCTTCGAAGCGGCGTTCGGCCCGGAGCACCCCAGCGTCGCCCGTAGCCTTAACAACATTGGGGGGCTCCACAACGAGCAAAACGAGCCCGCATTGGCTGAGCCGTTTTTCAATCGGGCGCTCGCGCTTCGGGAAAAGACATACGGTCCGGGTCATCCGGCCTTGGCAAACAGTTTGGCTAATGTGGCTAGGGTGTTTCGAGATCTGGGCCGTATCGACGACGCAGTAGACTATATTCGACGGGCAACTGAGATCCACCGCGGGCGTGTGCTTCACTCTGGCGAACGACGCTCAGGCGCGGGCCTGGGCGAACAGAGATCGGTCAGCTATATCTTTTGGGGCCATATCGACATCGTCCACAGTATTGGCGCGCGCGACCCTGGCTCGCGTGATGCTTTGGCCGCGGAGGCGTTCGAGGTCGGTCAGCTCGCTCAGGCGCGGAGCGCGGCCCAGGCGGTGACGCAGATGGCCGCACGTTTCGGCGCGGGTGATGACGACCTTGGTCGGACCGTCCGAGCCCGCCAAGATGCCCTCGATCGGTGGCAAGGTCTTGACAAAAGGCTGACGGAGACTTTGAGCAAACCGCCCGAGGCGCGTGATGCCCAGGCCGAGGCAGGGCTCCGGTCCGAGCTCGAGCGGATTGGTCATCACCTCGAAGCGCTGGACGCCGAGCTTGCGCGCGCGTTTCCGGCCTATGCCGAGCTGGCAACACCGAGCCCTGTCTTGCTGGACGAAGTACGGACGCTGCTCGGCGCCGACGAGGCGCTCGTCACCTATGTGGCCGCCGGCAGCAGAACGTTCTTGTGGGCAATGCGCCGCGACCGGGCGGAGATGTTCCGCCTGGAGATCGGGCGTGACGATCTGGCCAAGGCCGTTGCCGAGCTGCGCCGAACCCTCGATCCAACCGGGATCAGAAGTCTCGAGGACATCCCGCCCTTCGACGTGACTCGTGCTTACGATCTCTACGCCAAGCTGTTCGCGCCCGCCGAGCAGTTGCTCGACGGCGTGCGGCATCTCTTCGTAGTGCCCGATGGCGCGTTGCAGAGCCTGCCGTTGGGGGTCCTGGTTTCCGCCGAGCCGCAGGAGAGCTTCGTCGATTTTTCGGGCTATCGCCAGACACCGTGGCTAGCCAAGAAGTATGCCATGACCACATTGCCCTCGGTGTCTTCGCTCAGGGCGCTGCGACGGTTCGCCAAGGCGTCCCGTGCTCGGCGGGCCTTTCTCGGCATCGGCGATCCTTTGCTGAAGGACCATCCTCGAGCCGGCAAATCTCCGACACGTGAGGCCGTCCCCCTGGAAGTCGCGGCAGTGAATTGGGAGGTGATCTATCCCCGGGGGGTGGACATGGCCAACCTGTTCCGAGGTGGCCTGGCCGATGTCGAACTGTTGCGCCGGGTGCCGTCGTTGCCCGAAACGGCGACCGAGCTCGCGGCCATCGCCGCCAGCCTCGGCGCCGGGTCCGAAAGCCTCGTGCTGAGGGAAGCGGCGATGGAGGACCGTGTGCGCGCCGGGTTGCCGCTGCCCGACACGAAAGTGATTGCATTTGCCACCCATGCCGTGGTCGCCGGCGAGCTCAAGGGACTGGCCGAGCCGGCGCTCATATTGACGCCGCCCGAGGTCGCGACGAAAGCGGATGATGGCCTGCTGACCGCGAGCGAAATCGCCGCGCTCGATCTCGATGCCGACTGGGTCATCTTGTCGGCTTGCAACACTGCGGCGGCGGACGGC